>CALBLM010000363.1 GCA_937895695.1 uncultured Megasphaera sp. | reverse complement strand
TTAATAGGAAAGACGCACTGAATATTTCCAGTGCGTCTTTTTTAGTATATAAAAATGTATCTTAGAACGATACGCTAAAAACTATAGCGGCATCCCAACATTGTGAAGATGGGAGATGCCGCTGATTCAAAAATATCCGACCGATATAGATTACTTGCGGGCAGCTCGAAAGGCATCAGCTAATGAAAAGGTCAGTGGTTCTGCCGGTTTCGTTGCGTTGATGATAGGCTGCATAATGTCGCGGAATTCTTCACGTTTTTGTGATAATACATAGAGTTTGGATGTATTGCGGGCATCCCAAAGGGCATCATGCATTTGTCCGTCAAACGTTTCTCCTAATGTACTTACGGCTTTGTCGAGGGAAATGACTTTATCCAATCCTAATAAATTACAATAAATTTGCTGGAAATTTTGCCAATGGTCCAGCATCCAGCGAATAGATGGATCGTTCATATTTAGCTTTTTTAAACGCATTTCACAAGTAAGTTGCCGCCAGTCATTTTCACTCCATGCATACATTTCATAATCATTTTCATTGGATTCATTACACCATGATAAAAAATGAAAAAATGCGTCGTGAAAATGCGGAGATCCTGCAAGGGTTTCCATCGTAATTCCCGTTAATTCTTGGCAAGTAGGATTCATTTCTGTTTCATATTCAGGCAATACATATTCTTTATAGGCAGAAATTTCATTGCCTTGTTCATCAATTTTAACAGCACCGATTTCAATAATTTCGCTTTTACAGATACGATGTGCTTCTTTGTGGACCTGTGTAATAGGATTCATTTCAAAGTCAACAAATACTGCTTTCACAAAATAATCTCCTTTCCCAACATATACATTGGTATAGCATTTGTACTGTTCATTATACCATAATAACCTATCTAAAACCTATACTTTCGAGGAGAGATATAAAATGCGTTGCAGTTTAGTACATATCTATTGACAAATAGGCTTCTTGTTAGGTATACTTATAGTTAATTTCATAGTATTATTCGATGAACGAAACGAGTACATTTGTAAAGGCAGTAGCAGCGAGCCAATGAGAGTGAGAGTTTGGTACCGGCCGATAAATGGAATGGATTCGGGAGAAGCGGCCTGAACGAGAGCAAGTAGGGCTCGACGGTGTATTTCCACCGCTATCAAAGAAACGTGTATCGCTTTGGCCGTACATGAAGAGCAGGACTACTACAGTCAATTTGGGTGGCACCGCGGAACTATATTATAGTATGAGAATATAGCCTTTCGTCCCTTGAAATATCGAGGGATGAAGGGCTTTTTTTGTTTATTGAGATAGAGGAGGTACATATGCTGGAATTACGGGATGTGACATTTTATTATACACAGCATGTTCCTGTATTGGAACATATAAATGTAACAATACATAATGGCGAGTTTATCGGCTTAGGCGGCCGAAATGGATGCGGAAAGACGACAGTAACGCGACTATTGATGGGACTGGAAAAGCCGGTAAAGGGCAAGATTTTTCATGATGGTGTGGATATTACAAACCAAGATGCTGCCCAACGCAGTCGATGTATGGGATATGTGTTCCAACGGCCAGAACGGCAGATGTTTCGACCGACAGTACGAGAAGAAATTGCTTATGGGCCCCAGCAATTGGGCATGAGTAAGCAAGATATAGAAGATGCCGTAGCTCATGCCTTGGAAGCCACAGCATTAACGGAATTGGCAGAAGCTTATCCCCCTAACTTAAATCGAGGCGAAAAACAACGCGTTGCCATTGCATCAGCCATTGCGATGCATACAAGCTGTATTATTTTGGATGAACCAACGAGCGGTCAAGATAGTGCGGATAAAGAACATTTGATGGAGTTGTTGTCGAAACTAAATAAACAGGGAATGACCATCTTGATTATTACCCATGACATGGATATATTGGCTCGATACTGTCAGCGTGTATTGGTAATTGGCAATCACACGAAAGCCTTTGATGGAACGCCGCAGGAATTATTTACCAAGCGGGATGATTTGTATGCATTAGGATTAAGTCGTCCTGATGCGGTCACACTGTCAATGGCTGTACCGGGAATTGGTTACTGTAAGTCCATGGAAGAATTTACAGCAGCAATGCTGAAGCGTTTGGGAGGAAGTCGATGATGATGAAACAATTTGTGCCGATTACCAAATTAATAGGAACTTTTGCCTTTTCGTTTTGGGCTTTAGTTCTTCATACGACACTGCCTTTGATTGGCCTTGTTGTTATTGAACTTATCCTGTTGGCATCATGCGGCAATTTGAGGCGTAATAGTAAGGCTGTTTGTAGTCTGGTTATCTTTGCCATATTTTTGGCAGTCGTACAGCTGTTGGGCGGTGGTTCCTTGGAATCAGCGTATGTAACCGGCCTTCGCATGTTGGCGATGACCATTGTATTTATCATTTTATTGACGACGACACGGCTTCAAGATTTAACGGCTTCGTTGGTTAAACAAGTGAAAATACCTTATGAATATGCATTTATGTTTACCGCAGCTTTGCGATTTGTTCCTGATTTTATTGCCGAAAGTAAAACGGTACAAGAAGCACAGGCTTGTCGCGGACTTTCTACGAAGGGTAATGTATTCAAAAAGATGATTCATTATATGAGCGTAGTACAGCCGCTTATGCTTAAATCCCTAGGACGTTCTGAAACGATGGCCTTGAGCTTGGAATTGCGCGGATTTGGTAATCATGACCATAGTTTTATGAGTAACGTCCACCCGAAAGGCAAGGACTATATGGTGATTTTTTTGATGGCAGTCATAAGCTGTGTATTGGTATATATGCGTATACAGGGATTGGTCTAGGAGGTAGGATATGAAAACTGTAGCAGATATTGCAAAACTTGAATTTCATCATCGCCAAGGTGGTCAATTCCGCTGGATTACGATTACGACGCTGATGCTGGCGATTGGTACGATATTACATTTGGTATCGCCAAGTGTAGGCGGCGTTACACCGAACTGGACGATAGCTACGTATTGCGTAGCTATTTGTCTGACCAAGCCGACGTATAAACAGGCTTTGGGTATCGGATTGGTAGCCGCATTGGTCAATATTTTAACTTCTAAATCCGGATTTCCCTATGGTAATTTAATTAGTGAACCCTTAGGCGCATTGACGTGTACCTGTATTGTAAAGAATTTGGCAGGCATTCGTATTAAAGGCCATTCGTGTTTGCCTGTCTTAACAGGATTTGCAGCTACTTGCATGAGCGGCGGTGCCTTTGTTACGATTTTAAAATTTGTCATGAATCTTCCGACCGTAGTATATATTACAGCCATGCTGCCGTTAGTTGTTATTGTTGGTTTGATAAATGCTATTGTTACGCCCATTATGTATTTTCCGGCCTTGCGTCTTTTTGTATCGCGCGGTATTTTAGATTCACTGGAAGAACAGGAAGTTACTTCCGATCACAGTATGTATGATTTAAAACCGACACAGGATGGTTTGATTTCGATTGAACACTTAACCTATATTTACAATAAACAGAAAAAGCCTGTCTTGGAAGATGTCAATTTGGCATTGCATAAGGGGGATTTCTTAGTTATTACAGGCGAAAGCGGCAGCGGAAAAAGTTCCTTATGTATGGCCATGACTGGGGCGATTCCACATTACTTTGGCGGTATTATGAAAGGTATGGTATATGTGGATGGACAAGCAACGACGCAGACCACGATATCCCATTTAGCCCAACATGTTGGTATTATGTTGGATGATTATGACAGTCAACTTGTGGCCATGACGGTAGAAGAAGAAATAGCCTTTACGTTGGAAAACCAAGGCATGGCATCGGAAAAAATTGAAGAAGCCATTACAGAAGCGTTAGAAAAAGTAGGCATGACGCCGTATCGTAAACGGACTTTAAACAATCTTTCCGGTGGTCAGCGACAGCGATTGGTGATTGCCAGTGTTTTGGCAACCAATCCGGATATTCTTGTATTTGATGAACCGACATCGGCATTGGACCCAGAAGGAACGCATGATTTCTATATGTTGATTCATGAACTGAATGCCAAATACGGGCATACGATCGTGGTTATCGAACACGCACTGGAAGCCGTGCTGCCGTATGCCAATCGCCTCGTTTTATTGGATCAGGGACATATTCTTTGTGACAGTAATGTCGAAACGACACTTCGCTATATGTATGATCATAATATATATAAAACGGCCATTCCTCCCGTGTTTACCTGCCAAATGGATTTGGAAAAGGCAGGATATCATTTTACCGAACCATGGCTGACTGCAGCAACTGCTGTTACGGCATTGCAGGGAAAATAGAGGGTTGTCGTTATGAAGATAGTATGTATTGGAGACAGCTTGACCTATGGGTATGATGTGACGGTTTCTGCTCGATGGACTGTTTTGTTAGAACAAAAAACAGGTATTCGCGTTTGCAATGAAGGTGTATGCGGCGATACGACGGCTGGGATGCTGCAGCGCATACGGATAATGAACCTTACGGACTATGATGCGGTATGTATCATGGGTGGGTCTAATGATATACTGCAGCATGTATCCCTTAAACAAATGGAATATCATATACAGCAGATGCTGCAATATGTATCCCAGGCTGGTAAGGCATTATATGTGGGCATTCCGTTAGCTATGAAGCCGGAAAGTGCTATTTTGGCTGGCAGCAACCTGAAGAGGTAGGAAAGAACAATCAAAAACTGAGGACTTTTCGACAATGGCTACTGACACAGTGTATCACGTATCATGCTGTACCGATTGATTTTTATAAACGAATAAAAAATGGAGAAACACAGTTGCATACGAGTTTGTATGCAGATGGCATACATCCTAATGAAACCGGATATGCCTTGATGACAGAAGAAGCGATTCGGTGCATTCGGACATAAAAACAGGGGAATTACTTTGTAGGAACTTATGAATAATATTATTCACAAGTCCCTACATTTTATATAAACTATATTTAAAATTAATAATAGAGAATTATATAAATCGTCATGAAAGAGGCTTATGGTTATGTAAGATATTTACTGTAGGAGGTAGTGTCATGAGTTATTTAGATCAGTTTTCATTAGTTGGAAAAGTTGCTCTTGTTACTGGTGGTTCCTATGGCATAGGTTTTGCAATTGCTAGTGCTCTTGCCAAAGCAGGTGCCAAAATTGCGTTTAACTGTCGCAGTGAAGAACACTTGGCACAAGCAATGAAAGACTATGAAGCAGCTGGCATTGAAGCCCATGGATATATTTGTGATGTTACTGAAGAAGATAAAGTACAAGAATTAGTCGATGAAATAGAAAAGACATTGGGAACGATTGATATTCTCGTCAATAATGCTGGTATTATCAAACGCATTCCGATGTGTGATATGAAGGTCGAAGAATTCCGTCAAGTCGTAGATATTGACTTAGTGGCTCCGTTTATTGTTTCAAAAGCTGTTATTCCTGGCATGGTAAAAAAAGGACATGGCAAAATTATTAATATTTGCTCCATGATGAGCGAATTGGGCCGTGAAACTGTATCTGCGTATGCAGCAGCTAAGGGCGGACTGAAAATGCTTACTCGCAATATTTGCTCTGAATTTGGCAGTGCTAATATTCAATGCAACGGCATTGGACCTGGCTACATCGCTACGCCACAGACTGCGCCGCTTAGAGAAACGCAGCCTGATGGTTCCCGTCATCCTTTTGATAAATTTATTGTTTCCAAAACACCGGCAGGCCGCTGGGGAGAAACAAAAGATTTGGAAGGCCCTGCTGTATTTTTGGCATCCGATGCATCGGATTTTGTCAATGGGCAAATCTTATATGTCGATGGTGGTATCTTAGCGTATATCGGCAAACAGCCGTAAAGTATAGTTTTAATGTATAAAGATAGGCACGCAGGAAACTGACGTGCCTGTTTTTACATAACAATGAAAGGTGGATATGACTATGAAATCTGGTTTAATTTTAGCAGGAGAACCGATGGGGCTTCTGATTGCGCAAAGTGAAGGTTCTTTGGATAGTGTAAGCGGTTACGATTTGGCCGTAGCCGGTGCTGAATTTAACGTAGCTGTTGGTGTAGCTCGTTTGGGACATCGTGTTACGTATATGACTAAATTAGGAAAAGACCCATTTGGTCAACGTATTATTCATGTATTGGATGATAATAAAATTGGTAATGAATTTGTGGCTTGGAGTGATGAAAAGAAAACGGGATTTATGCTTAAAAGTCGTGTGAGTGTAGGCGATCCGGCTATCTTCTATTTCCGTGCTGGATCTGCAGCTTCTACGCTATCTGTTGATGATGTAGAAAAAATTCACTTTGAAGATTATTCACACATTCATTTGACAGGCATTTTGCCTGCATTGACAGAAACAACGCGTGCAGCTGTCAACCTTATGTTTGATAAAGCACGCCAGTCCGGCCTTTTAATCAGTTTTGATCCTAATCTTCGTCCGCAGCTTTGGCCGAGTCAAGAAGTGATGGTTCAGTCTATCAATGAAATGGCTGCCAAAGCAGATATTGTATTGCCTGGTACAGCTGAGGGTAAAATCTTGATGGGCAGTGACGATCCGAAAGCAATTAATGATTTTTATCTGAAAAATGGTGCTAAGATTGTTATTACAAAATGCGGCGGCGACGGTGCTTTTGTATCTACGAAGGATGAATCCTATATGGTTCCTGGCTTTACAGTAGATAAAGTAGTTGATACCGTTGGTGCCGGTGATGGATTTGCTGCCGGTGTTATTACAGGGCTGATGGAAGGACTGCCTCTTAAAGAAGCTGTCCGCCGTGGAAACGCGATTGGTGCTATTCAGGTTACTAGCCGCGGAGACAACGAAGGACTGCCGTATCCGGATCAATTAAAAGCATTTATGGAAAAATAAGGAGATATATATTTCATGATTAGTGAAAACATGCAAAAAATATTTGAAATTGGGTTGGTCCCTTTAGTTGTATTAGATGATGCAGCCGATGCCGTTCTTTTTGGACAGGCCCTCGTCGATGGCGGTATTCCTGTTGCAGAAGTTACATTTCGGACAGATGCATGCTTAGATATTATTAAAGAAATGTCTCAACATGTACCGGATTTAATTGTCGGTGCAGGAACAGTACACACGGTGCAGCAAGCAAAAGATGCCGTAGCTGCCGGCGCAACATTCATTGTTACCCCGGCATTCAATCCATCTGTTACAGAATGGTGTGTTACCAATCATGTAGATATTATTCCAGGGACTGTATCACCGGCAGATATTGAAGCAGCCAGCGGTTTTGGCTTGGAAGTATGCAAATTCTTCCCAGCTGCTGCCTATGGTGGTACGAAAACGTTGAAAGCGTTGGCAGGGCCTTTTGCAAACATTAAATTCATGCCGACTGGCGGCGTCAATTTTGACAATATGAATGAATATTTGGGTTTATCAAACGTAGTAGCTATTGGTGGCAGTTTCATGACACCGTCTAGTATGGTCAAAAATAAAGATTGGGCAGGCATTACGGCTACATGCCAAAATGTCGTTAAACATATGCTAGGATTCTCGCTGGGACACGTAGGTCTGCATGTGCCGGGACGAGCAGAAGCAGAAGCCGTAACGGATGGATTGTGCCGCTTGATGGCACAAGATAAAATCCCAGGTGCAGATAACTTTTTTGTCGGTTCTGTTGCTGAAATATGCGATCACGAAATGCCAGGAGAAAAAGGACATATCTGCATTGATACACGAGATATGGAACGTGCACTGGCATATTATAAACGCCAAGGTATTGAAATCGACACTGAACACTGCTTCTATGACGACAAAGGCGTCTTGAAAGTAGCCTTCTTAAAAGAAATTGTTGGAGGATTTTCCATTCATTTACGCCGTAAATAAAGAATATTTGATACATGAAAAAGCAGCTGTCTATTAAAAAGACGGCTGTTTTTTATGTTTCCTGAAAAATGAATACGATTGTAATCATGTTGTAACGAAACCTATGGTATAATAAAGCAATACTTAATTATCATGTAGTGAGGTGTACAATATGGGTGAATCGATATATGGAAGTTACAAGCCGGCAGTACAGGCTGTTATGGAATATCTTGTCGCAGAGATTCAAAAATATAGTTGTCGTATCAAAGAGCAAGAGGGTGAAGCGGCGTACGAACATTTGATTTACCGCATTAAAAGTGAAGACAGCATGTTGGAAAAATGTACGCGCAAAGGGCTGTCGCAGACGGCGTATTCGGCACTGCATGATATTCGGGACGCCATTGGATTACGCATTGTTTGTTGTTTTTTAGATGATATTTATCGAAATATTGCGGCGATTGCTGCCTTGCCTGGCGTACGTGTTGTTGAAGAAAAAGATTATATTCAGCACGTTAAGCCGAATGGGTATCGCAGCTATCATATGATTGTCGAAGTAGAAGTGCCGTATGAAGATGTGACAGGGGCGAATCCGGGTCATTTTTTTGCTGAAATACAATTACGGACGATTGCTATGGATTCTTGGGCAAGCTTGGAACATCAGATGAAGTATAAGCATGATATTCAGAATCCAGAAATGATTGTACGAGAATTAAAACGTTGTGCTGATGAACTAGCAGCGTGTGATGTGTCGATGCAGACGATTCGTAATTTAATACATGCAGATAATGGATAAAAAGGAGAACTATATGAAAGTATTGTTAGCTGAAGATGAAAAAGCAATGTCTATGGCATTGGTTGCTGTTTTGGAACATTCGGGATATGAAGTGGATGCGGTGTATGATGGCATGGCTGCTGTAGAAAAAGGCAGAAGCAATACGTATGACTGCATGATTTTTGATATTATGATGCCGAAATTGGACGGCATCGGTGCGCTGAAACAACTGCGCAACAGCGGCGATACGACACCGGTCATTATGTTGACGGCAAAAGCAGAAGTGGATGATCGGATTACCGGGCTGGATGCCGGTGCCGACGATTATTTGACCAAACCCTTTGCCATGGCCGAGTTATTGGCACGCATTCGATCCATGACGCGACGTTCAACAGCATTTACGCCGTCTAAACTGGCAGCAGGCAATGTGGAATTGGACGTGGAAGAACAGGAATTATCCTGTAAAAATGCAATTCGTCTGGCAAGTAAAGAAACGAAACTCATGAAGTTTTTCATGCTCAACATGGGAAAATCCTTATCGACAGAAGCGATTTTTTCCCATGTATGGAAAGATGAAGAAGACGTAACGGAAGATATTGTTTGGATTTATGTATCGTATTTACGAGAAAAATTGACAGCCATTCAAGCAGATGTAGAGATTATCGGTGAGAAAAATGGCAGCTTTTTGCTGCAGACCAAAGAAATGGAAGCATAGCTTATGAATATGGTTAAAAGACTTCGCCGTAAATTTATTTTGATTGCTACCATAGGGGTCGTTATTATTGTTGCCGGTGCGTTGGGATTGATTAATATCATTACGTACACGCGGATGGAATCGCAGGTGATGTCTGTATTGACGTATATCTGCCATAATGACGGCCATTTGCCTAAAAAAGAAAGTACTTCGAATCGCAGTTGGTTTGACGAGCCGTCCTGGACAGATGATACACCGGAATTTTCTTATCAAGTGCGTTTTTTCAGTGTATTAGTCGATAGCGATGGCTATGCAAAGAATATTAATATTAAAAATATTGCGTCCTTTACCGAAACGGAAGCCATTGAATATGCTCGTACGACAATTCAGGCGGCCATCAAAGATAATACGATGCAGGGATTTTTTAAGAAAGAACGGGCAACATATGCCTATATGATTGTGCCCCATGACGATGGCTCGTATCTGATTGCTGTCTTGGATTGCACACGCGATATGGCAGCGGTACATTCTTTTTTGCGTAATTCTCTTTGGTTTGGCTTAGTTTGTATTATATTGTATGTGATGATACTAGTGGCGTTATGCAATTTGGCCATTCAGCCTTTTGTCCATAATATGGAGAATCAAAAGCGGTTTATTACGAATGCCGGCCATGAATTGAAAACACCGATAGCGATTATTTCAGCAAACACAGAAGCATTAGAAATGATTAGTGGCAAAAGTGAATGGACAGGAAACATCCTAAAGCAAGTGCAGCGGTTATCTAAACTGATTAACGATTTAATTATATTATCTAAAATGAGTGAAGAAAAGCAAGAAATTTGCTGGGAAGAAGTCAATGTATCCAGCATAGCGGGCAATATTGCCGAATCGTTTCAAACGATGATAGCTGATCAGAAAAAACAGTTAGTATGTCATATTGAACCGAATATTTCTGTTCGTTCAGATGAAAAGAGATTATATACGCTGATTAATATTTTTGTAGATAACGCTGTAAAATATTGTGATGATAACGGAGTGATTGCTATTACTGTGACAACGGCTAAAAAACATAAGGGAGCAGTGGTAGCGATTGCCAACACATACGTTGAAGGGGCGCATATGGATTTTTCTCATTTTTTTGAACGGTTTTACCGTGGTGATGAATCTCATAATAGTAAAAAATCCGGATATGGTATTGGCTTATCGATGGCGGAAGAACTGGCCCAACTTTTAAAGGGAAAAATTCAAGTAGATTATAAAAAAGATACGATTATTTTTACCATACGAATTTCATAACGCTCTGCAGTCATGTAGTAAAACACAGGGAGCTTTCTAATAGTCGGTATATCATACGGCTGTTGGAAAGTTCTTTATTTATATATAGAATAGTCATATATATTGCATTTGCATAGATATAAGGAACGGTAGATAAATTGAGAATAAGGTGAACGTTTTACTTAAAACTCTCTTGCAGATGAGGAAAAAGTTAGCTATAATATAAATAACAAATAATCATGATAAATATGAATTTTAAGTCTAATACACGGCAAAAGTAAGAAAAGTTCGGAATATGTTTTATGATAAAAAGTTTTACTGTAAAATTCGTTAGAGATGGAAGATTGATATAAAAGAGGTGCATGTATATGGGAAAAGATTGGATAGATGCAGCTCGACTTACTGTACTGGTAGGACACTTTGGCAGCGGAAAAACAGAAGTAGCTGTGAATATGGCGATGGAGCTAGGAAGAAGGGGCTATATCTTTTCGTTAGCAGATTTAGATGTTGTAGATCCCTATTTTCGTTCGCGAGACTGCAAACATATCCTGGAACAAGCTGGCGGCAGGTTAATTGCTAGTTCACAGGCGCATATGGATGCAGATTTGCCATCTATGCCGCCGGATGTAAGCGTATTGTTTGATAATCCGGCTATGTATGGCATATTGGATATTGGCGGCGATCCATCAGGGGCGAGAGTGTTGGCAAGATATCGGCAGCAGTTGGCGGCATGTAATGCGAGGGTGTTGTGTGTGGTAAACGGTAACAGACCGTTATCGGATACACCGGAAAAAGCAGCAGCGTATATTCGGCGAATTGAAAAAGCAGCAGGTATGTCTATTGACGGATTGGTTAATAATACACATTGTTGTCAGTTCACTGAACCGGAAGATATTCGTACAGGAGCGGCTTTAGTTGAAAATATATCGGTACATACTGGAATTCCCGTTGTTTGTCATGCCGTACCAGACTGGCTGACGAAACAGGTTTCGGATTTTATACATCCCGTGTTTTCGATGAAATTGTATATGAAAAAGCCTTGGGAGTGAGCAATGTAGCAGAAAGGAGCGTTTGGATATGGCAATGCATTTAACCTTTAGAAAAGAACGGTGTAAAGGATGCGGCTTATGTATTACAGTTTGTCCCAAACAAATTCTAACATTGGAAGAAGGAACAAACATTAAAGGATATCGTCCTGTATCATGTACAGATGAATCGCTGTGCATTGGCTGCGCAAGTTGTGCAAGAATTTGTCCGGATTCGATTATTACGATTGAAAAAGACGACTGAGAAAAGGAGTGAACTTTTCTATGAAACGAGAAATTTGGAAGGGCAGTGAAGCTATTGCAGAAGCCGCTATTCGTGCCGGCTGTCGTGGATTTTTTGGGTATCCTATTACCCCGCAGAATGAAATTCCTGAATACATGTCTTTGAAAATGCCGCAGGCAGGAGGTGTATTTGTCCAGGCCGAATCAGAAGTTGCAGCGATTAATATGGTATACGGCGCAGCAGCTACAGGCGTACGGGCTATGACATCATCTTCTTCTCCGGGCGTAAGTCTAAAACAAGAAGGTATCAGTTATATGGCAGGTGCTAAACTGCCGGCAGTTATTGTCAATGTCATGCGTGGTGGTCCGGGTTTAGGATCTATCCAGCCATCGCAGGCCGATTATTTCCAAGCTACGCGCGGTGGTGGCAATGGGGATTATCGCACCCCCGTATTGGCACCGGCTAATTTGCAGGAAGCCGTTGACCTTGTACAGGAAGCATTCGATATTGCCGATCAGTATAGAACACCTGTTATTGTATTAGCAGACGGTTTGATTGGACAAATGATGGAACCGATTGTTTGGCATGATGTCAAAAAACGGCAGCTGCCGCCGAAAACATGGGCATCTAGCGGCCGCAAAGGACGGGAACATAATAATTTCATCAACTCCCTTCTTATCGATGCACACGACTGTGAAAATCATAATATTGAACTGTTGAACACATATCATGAAATTGAAAAAAATGAAGTGCGTTTTGAAGAAGTGAGGACAGAAGACGCAGAAGTATTGATTACGGCATACGGAACACCGGCGCGCATTGCCATTACCGTAGCAGAAAATCTACGTGCCAAAGGCATTAAAGCCGGCGTATTTCGTCCGATTACGTTGTGGCCGTTCCCAAGCAAACGGTTACGGGAAATTGCAGAACAAGAATCGGTAAAAGTAATTTTGGATGTAGAAATGAGCACAGGTCAGATGCTAGATGATGTCAATTTGGCTGTGGCAGAAAGGAAACCGGTTCGCTTTTATGGACGATACGGCGGCGTGATACCTTCAGTATCTGAACTTGAAGCAGCGGCAGAAAAAGCACTAGGGGAGGTAAAGTAATATGAAGACGATATATACCAAGTCAAAAGGTTTACAAGATACAGAATTACATTATTGCCCCGGCTGCAGCCATGGTATTGTACACAAACTAGTAGCAGAAACGATTGAAGAAATGGATGCTATTGATACGACGATTGGTGTCTGCCCTGTTGGCTGTTCCGTTTTTGCCGGCAATTACTTTGCTTGTGATATGATTGAAGCTTCTCATGGACGTGCACCGGCAGTCGCAACGGCTGTCAAACGGACGCATCCGGATGTACCGGTATTTACCTATCAAGGGGATGGCGATTTAGCATCCATTGGTGCAGCTGAAATCGTGCATGCAGCCATGCGTGGTGAAAAATTTACGACCATCTTTATTAATAATGCTATTTACGGAATGACAGGCGGTCAGATGGCGCCGACAACATTAATCGGTCAGACTGCAACAACGGCACCGCTAGGCCGGACTGTACAACAGGCTGGCATGCCGATGCGGGTTGCGGAAATGCTCTCGACGCTGGATGGATTAGTATATGCAGAACGTGTCTGCGTTGTGGATATTCCCCATTTGATGAAAGCTAAGAAAGCGATTAAAAAAGCCTTTGAACGGCAAATGAAAGGCGACGGCTTTACGTTTATTGAAGTATTATCTGCATGTCCTACGAACTGGGGCATGGATATTCATGAAGCAAATAAATGGCTGATGGATCATATGGCAGCATACTATCCTCTCGGCGTAATTAAAGATACGGAGGTGAAATAACATGAAACATGAAGTAATTCTCTCCGGTTTTGGTGGCCAGGGCGTTATGTCTATTGGTAAGAACTTAGTTGAAGCCGGTGTAGCAGAAGATTTGCAGGTTTCATGGGTGCCATCTTATGGCCCTGAAATGCGTGGCGGCACGGCAAATTGTACCGTTATTCTCAGTGATGATCGGATTGGCTCGCCTCTTGTAGAACATCCTTCGGAAATTGTAGTCATGAATCGGGCAGCCTTGGCTAAGTTTGGGCCTCAAGTACAATCAGGCGGTACGATTTTTATTAATAGCAGTATTGTGCCGGATACGGTAGATCGGGACGATGTATCAGTATATTATGTCCCTTGTGATGATATTGCCAGAGAATTAGGGAATCCTAAAATTAGCAATATGGTGATGCTGGGTGCATATGTGAGCGCTACGAATGTATTAAAAGTAGAAACCATTGAAAACATGATTCATGAAATGTTTACCGGTAAAAAAGCAAAACTCGTTCCACTAAATATGGATGCCCTTCATCGCGGTATGGAATGTGTAACTAAATAATGACATAATTACTTTATCCTTTTTGCATGGTAGATACAACAGACAGGCTCTTTTATACCGATTATGGTAGAGAAGAGCTTGTTTGTTTTTTGTTTGTATGATAAACTTCAGTCAATATTTTACCATATATCATATATAATATACATATTTAGCAATCATAAAATGTAGAGGAAAAAATAAATAAAAATACGATGGAATAAATATGCAAAATAAGGGGAAATATATTTTGTATAAGAGGACATTATTCATGTATGTTGTTGTCATAGCATTCAGTATAAAATTAAAGAGAGTAACGAATATAGAGAAAGAATTGATATGTCTATAAATACAT
>CALBLM010000362.1 GCA_937895695.1 uncultured Megasphaera sp. | reverse complement strand
ACGGATATGTTGCGGTATCGTACCTGCCAATAGGGTGTAATCAGCCATGTGTATCACTGCACCCCCTTATTTCAGCCTTAGGAATACGGCCGTCAATGCGAAAATATTTGCCTTTGCGTCCACATGGACAATCATCGATACCTAACAATGTTCCCATATCTTCCGTTAAAATAGAATGGCCTGGATAGGAAACGGCCATGGGTGAAAGCACTTGTAAGATACCTGTTTCTCCTATAGCACAGACTGAAAAATCGTTGGGATTACGGACAATAATATCAGAAAAGATACTGGCATGTAAATGGCCTTCTTCACATTCAACATACACACAGCCCGTTTGTTCAGCCATACCGTAATAATTGTGGACACGGGAGATGTGAAACTGGTCATACAGCCGCTTTTTGTACAGCTCGGCCGATACGGCCTGATCTTGCATTTTTTTCCAACCGCCGCCATGAAGAACGATGGCATTGGAAAAATCGAAAGATATCCCTTTTTCTGTCAAAGATTGGCAAAAATACTTCCAAATCATAAACGTAAATCCAAAAATTAAAACAGGCGTATGTTTGTATGCCGCAAAGGCTTCTAAGGCCTCCGTATTGATTTCCATTGTATCGGTTAGGGCATAGTATTTCTTCTTGGCAAAAATGGAAAACCCTAAGATAGCCGCACCTCGGGCATTAAAAGCCGTTCGATCTGTAAAAATAGATGGTGAGTCGATAATCAGCATAGGAAGCCGTCCTGTGCCAAAAAAGCTTTTCATAATGGTATACAGTGTTAATTGCTGATGTTGTGCCGTAGCTGCATCTAAATAGATGTGAGAACGGGCCTGGCCGGTTGTTCCGGAAGAAACAAGTACTTTAAATACATCCTTGTCGGAAATGCTTTTTAGCTGCATGAGCTTAAAGAGACGAATGGGAATCATGGGAAGCTGGGCCAACGACAATGCGGCACTGTCTGCATAACCAAGGCGGTCTAATGCTTGGGCGTAAGCGGGACAATGATGCCGATGATGTTCGGTTAATGTACGGAAAAAAGGCAGATAATGCGCTTCTTTTTCTGTCTGTGTCCAACTGTATGGGGCGTGGGTTAGCCAAGTATTATAATCCATAATTTCGTTTCACCTCCTGCGTCAATGTGAACGGCAGTCCGTGACCGGGATATGTCCAAATTGGATCGGGAAGCAGTTGCAGTATATATTTTCCTAGATGCTGATACGCTTCATCATCGCCGCCGGGAAGGCGTGTAATGACTTTTTCGCCGGGAATAAAATAATCACCGGAATACAAAACTGTATTATCAACGATGATGCATATACTGCCGGGTGTATGACCGGGGACCAATATACAGTGAAATTGATGATGCTGCCATGTAAAGTCAAATGTCGGATCAGAAAAAACAATATCTGCAGGGGCGCACGTGAATTTGGGATACGATACTTGCAGTTTCCCATTGCTTTTAAAATATAAATAGGATTCCATCATCCGAGTCATGTTTATTTTTGTGCTTTGAATACCGTCGCTGCAAGCCTGACTGGCAATGACCGGGACATGCCAATGGGTGCGCAAATCATTTAGCCCTCTCATATGGTCGCAATGCTCATGGGTTAAGATGATATATTCAAGGATAAGTGCATGCGTTTCTAAATACGGCATAATGAGTTCCGCATTATTTGGATCGATAAGAAGCGCATGGCAGCCGGACGTGAGAATATAACAATTACTTTCAGTGAGCGGATCGGTCAGACAAGCAGCCGGCGCATATATTCCTTGAGGAACGTTAGATTTCGACTCCATATTTACGGAGAATATCCATTCCTTTTTCGTAGGAACTGAAAGCTAGTACGTCCGGCGTATCAATAGAAATATCAAAAGTATCTTCCATATCTTCCATTAAATTCATGTGGCCCATAGAATCCCAAATTTTAATGCCTCGGTATTTGAGCCCTGGGAGTTGGTCTTTTGTCAGTTTGAAGTTTTTCATAAAAAGATTGTCATATTTTTCTAAGTTTGTCATGTAATATCACCTAATCCTTATTCTTTGTTTTTTACGATAAATAATGTTTTCATCATCATTTGATGAAAGGTCCCTTCAGCGACGACGGTGCCGTCTTGATTCGTGCACGTGCCTTTTAATTCGCCAATATACCAGCGTTTTTGTTCCGTTACGCGTTGTAATGTGACGGTAGCGGTAATCGTATCACCGGCATAAACGGGGACGGTGAAATGAATCGTTTCATCCATTAAAATCGTGCCGTCGCCGGGAAGTGTCATTCCCATAATAGAAGAGAGCAAACTGCCCGTCAAGATGCCGTGAACAACAGGTTTTCCAAAGCCATACTGGGCGGCAAATGCCGAATCGGTGTGAAGTTTGCCGTAGTCACCGGTCAATTTGGCAAAGGTTTGAATATCTGACGTTGTAAATGTCTTAGTCATAACTGCCGTATCGCCTAGATGAAGAACGCGTTTTTGCTGTTTTGCAGGCATTGATTCTTCCTTGGAAAAAGTTGCGGTAAATGCAGCAAATTGCTGTGGCGTACACAATGAAATAAAGCGTTTTGCCGCAATGCCTTCTGATGATGCACAGCTGGTCATACAGCCGCAGACAAGAAGACATATATCACAAATTTCTTCCTCGACATGATATATATATGTATGATGGGGAAATCGTTTGATGAATTTATGGACTTCTTTTGTGCGGTCATACCGGCTATTGCAGCCACCGCAGTATTTTATACCTATTTTCATACGCTCCTCCTAGAGATGATGGCTGTGCAGGAGTGCTTTGGCTTGTGCAATGAGTTCATCGCTGACGCCGCTTACTAAAATGACGTCGTTTACTTGCGGAATATGTTCTTTTACAGTAGTGGAGATAAGTTCTTCTGTTGTTAGCTGTGCAGATGGACAGCCACTGCATTTTCCCGTAAGGCGGATACGCAATACATCGTTGGTATAGTCGATGATGACTACATCGCCTTGATGAGATGCCAATGAAGGACGAACATAAGTATCCAGTACCGTTTCGATTTGTTTAAGCATAGTTGCCATAGTATATTTCACATCCTTACATATAGTTTCTAATAATATATAAGCAATAAACGTGCCAAGTTTAATGAAAAACCATATGGTATTAAAAATTGTAGCTATAAAAACATGTGAAAAAAGCAATAAATAGAATAAAATACCTGTAGTATAGGCTAGAAGTGTTAGTGGAAAGGAAAACGGTATATCCTAAAGAATTTTTTGTAAGACGAAATATACGTTTTAAAATACATAAAAATATAGTTTTGAGAATAAATATCGTGCCAAAATTGGTACACATGAGAAATTTGTTTTAAATTTGCAACAGTATACAGGACCATTTGATGCAAAAATGCAACATATAAATTAGTTAATTTTTTCACAAATAATAAAAAATGGAGTATATAAAAAAATTTAGAAAAAATTTTTTATATGAATAAATAAGATATTTCCTATGCTTTCCATTACAAAAATAATACGAAAGAAGGGAAAAAATAAAAAAATTTTAAAGATGGCATAATTTTTGCTCTTTACATAGGCAAGACACAACAAAGACAGTGAAACAGAAAACGTGTCAAATACGTGGATAGTTTAGATTCAGAAAGGATGATTTATTATGACATTAATGACAGGCGAACAGTATATTGAAAGCATGAGAAAATTAAACTTGCAAGTTTACATGTTCGGCAAAAAGGTCGAAAACGTAGTAGACGATCCGATTCTTCGTCCCTCTTTGAACTCCGTTCGTATGACCTATGATTTGGCGCAGAAACCGGAATATCAAGAATTGATGACCGTTATTTCTCCGTATACTGGTGAACGTGTTAACCGTTTTACACATATTCATCAGAGCACAACAGATTTGATGAACAAAGTAAAAATGCAACGTTTGCTCGGTCAGAAAACAGCCGCTTGCTTCCAGCGCTGCGTAGGTATGGATGCGTTCAATGCTGTATTCTCCACAACCTATGATATTGATAAAAAATATGGCACGAAATACCATGAAAACTTTATGAACTTCTTAAAACGCGTTCAGCAGGAAGACCTTACGGTTGACGGCGCAATGACAGATCCGAAAGGCGACCGCGGACTAGCTCCACATGCGCAGAAAGACCCGGATCTGTATCTTCATGTTGTAGAACGTCGTGAAGACGGCGTTGTCGTTCGCGGCGCAAAAGCCCATCAGACAGGATTTATCAATTCTCATGAAGTTATTGTTATGCCGACTATCGCTATGGGCCCTGATGATAAAGATTATGCTATTTCCTTCTCCTGTCCGACCGATGCCGATGGAATTTTCATGATTGTTGGCCGTCAATCTTGCGATACTCGTAAGTTGGAAGGTGCGCAGATGGATACAGGCAACCCAGAATTTGGCGGCACAGAAGCTCTCGTCATTTTCGATAACGTGTTCATTCCGAATGACCGCATTTACCTCGATGGCGAATTTGAATTTGCCGGTACATTGGTGGAACGGTTTGCTGGTTACCATCGTCAATCGTACGGCGGCTGTAAAGTTGGCGTAGGCGACGTTTTGATTGGTGCTGCTGCTGTAGCGGCTGATTACAACGGCTGCCCGAAAGCATCCCACATCAAAGATAAAATCATCGAAATGCAGCATCTCAATGAAACATTGTTTGCTTGCGGCATTGCTTGCTCTGCTCTCGGCACGAAAACAGAATCCGGGAACTACCTCATCGACCTCCTGCTTGCCAATGTTTGCAAACAAAACGTTACACGGTTCCCCTATGAAATCGTTCGTCTTGCCGAAGATATTGCTGGTGGCTTGATGGTAACAGCTCCATCTGAAAAAGACCTTCGTGATCCGAAAATTGGGCCGTATGTTGATAAATACCTCCGCGGCGTAGACAGTGTTTCCACGGAAAACCGTTTGAAGATTTTACGTCTCATTGAAAACCTCAGCCTTGGCACCGCAGCCGTTGGGTATCGTACAGAATCCATGCACGGCGCTGGTTCCCCGCAGGCTCAGCGTATCATGATTGCTCGTCAAGGAAATCTCCGCATGAAGAAAGCCTTGGCTAAAGCCATTGCCCATATTGAAGAATAAGATATACGTCTTGCTGAAACGCAATTAATCAGTCTTGCTATTACCGCAGCGGCTTGGCCGTCTCTCCTCCAAGGCTGCTGCTGTGGTAATGCTTGCAGAAAGTGGGTGTGTTCGTTGGATTGGAGAAAAGAATATGCAGATAAGATTGTTTCTGCAACAGAAGCAGTCAGTCATGTAAAATCAGGTGATACGATTGTTTTTGAACATGCTTGCGGCGAATCGCAGTGTTTGACCAATGAACTAGTACATCAGGCGGAACGGCTGGAACACGTAACAATCAGCCATATGGTCGCTATGGGAAGCGCACCATACTGCCAGCCAGGCTTGGAAAAACATTTTCGCCATAACGCATTGTTCGTTGGCGGTTCGACTCGCAAAGCCGTTGAAGAAGGTCGGGCAGACTTTACGCCGTGCTTTTTTCATGAAGCTCCTAAATTCTTCCGTGAAGGTATCCTTCCTGTAGATGTTGCATTTATTCAAGTGAGTGAACCGGATGAAAATGGCAATTGCTCCTTTGGGATTTCTGTTGATTATACCCAGCCGGCAACAGAAGCAGCTAACATGGTCATTGCCCAAGTGAATAAAAATATGCCCTATACCTATGGCAATGGCATCAATCTCAAAGATATTGATTATATCGTAGAACAAGAAGCGGATTTGATTGAACTGCCGCCACCTCATATCGGCGACACAGAAAAGAAAATCGGCGAATATGTAGCTTCTTTAATTAAAGACGGCGATACATTGCAGCTTGGCATCGGAGCTATTCCAGATGCGGTATTATCCTTCTTAGGTGACAAAAAAGATTTGGGCATTCATTCGGAAATGTTTTCTGACGGCGTTGTAGATTTAGCCAACAAAGGCGTGGTTACCAATGCGAAGAAAACGATTGATCAGGGCAAATTTGTAGCTTGTTTCCTCATGGGGACAAAGAAACTGTATGATTTTGTCAATAACAACCCGGACGTGCTGATTAAACCGGTTGATTATACGAACGATCCGTTTGTCGTAGCACAGATTGATAACATTATTGCTATTAACTCGGCCATGCAGGTTGACTTGATGGGACAAGTCAATGCTGAAATGATTGGCTATCGTCAGTTTAGCGGTGTTGGCGGTCAGGTAGACTTCGTCCGCGGCGCATCCCGCGCTAAAGGCGGCAAAGCTATCATTGCGATGCCTTCTACAACGGGAAAAACAAAGAAAATTTCCAAGATTGTGCCGATTCTTGATGAAGGGGCAGCCGTTACGACATCCCGTAATGATGTAGATTATGTCATCACAGAATTTGGTATCGCAGCATTAAAGGGCAAAACGCTTAAACAGCGTGCAGCGGCTTTAATCAAGATTGCTCATCCTGATTTCCGCCCGGCTCTTATCGAAGAATTTGAAAAACGCTTCCATTGCGAATTT
>CALBLM010000361.1 GCA_937895695.1 uncultured Megasphaera sp. | reverse complement strand
GATATTACGTTGAATAAAATGATAAAGGAAAAACATTCCTTGAAAAACGATAGCATTTACTTTTTTGGCATTACGTTTAAAGAAAACTGTCCGGATATTCGCAATTCGCGGGCCATGGATATGGTAACTATTTTGCAGGAATATGATATTCATCCTAAGATTATTGACCCCTGGGCAGATAAGAAGACCGTGAAAAAACAATACGGTATAGACCTGATGGATGAAACGGACGTCGCTCAAATTAATGATGCAGACTGCCTGATTTTTGCTGTAGAACATGCAGAATTTTCGGTATATTCCATGGAACAGCTGCAGGCTTTTACGAAACATTCCTTTGCCGGTAACAAATCGGTTGTGATTGATGTTAAATCTATGTTTGATAAACAGGCAGTAGAGGCAGCTGGTTTAGCCTATTGGAGTTTGTAAGTTGTGAGGAGTTAGCATATATGAATAAATCAAAACAGGTAGTAACTAGCGTGATACGTATGGGAACGATTGTATCAGCCAGTATGGGAATCTGTTTGACAGGCAGTATCGTTGACGCAGCGACTCCAGAATCTGGCAATGTCATTTCGATTTATACCGATGGCAATCCTAAAAATAGACCAACGCATATTGATGTCACGATTGGCGACGGTACAGGACAGGCTGTATCAGAGACAGCAAATACGATTCATATTGCTATTGGTGAAGTAAAAACGAAAGAGCCTACGATTATTAAAATTTATGTTGGAGCTTCAAATGATAATGAACAGTATGTTGTACAGTCGAATACTTCTCCTAATGTGATAGTACGGTCTCCATCTACAGAACAAGAACAGATCCAGCAGAAAACGGTACTCTCAGCATTACAAACAACGGCAGAAAATAAACAAACTGTTGATACGGTACATCAACGAAAACAGTCGGATAAGGTTGTCAACGATATGATATCTCGGCGTGTGGATATTTCCAAGGTCAATGCGTCCCAAGGTGTACAGCATACCTCATTGGATACGCTGCATATGTTAGAGCGGTTTAATCAGCCAGCTCCCAAATGGACGTATACTTTTTTTGAGTTATTAGACAAAGAGGGATTGCTTTTGCCGGATAAAGAGATGCATATGCACAGCTTATCTCGCCGCGAAGGTGCTATTTTGACGGCACGGGCATATAATACGTATCATGCCCATCATACTGCGCATGCTGTGGCAAATGGCGCAGAAGAGAACAAGGTTTTGTCTTCTACTTTGCCATGTATTATGCAGTTAATGGAAGAGTTTGCCCCTGAAGTAGAGGCATTAGGATACGGTGTGATGCCACAGCTTACGGATACCCAGGTACAAACAGCCTATGATAAGGATTTACAAATACATGGTGAAATCCGTTACAGTTATGCAAACCATGAAGGCTCCCCTACGTATACGTGGATAGATAACCGGATGCGGGCACGCATCTATTTGGACAAAAAGATAATTGACCATTGGACAGCCCATGCCATGGCAGAGTATGATAAAAGCCATATTTCCCACATAACGAGTAAGTCCCGGACTGTACGCAGCAGCCATGACGGCAAAGCACGATTTAGCCGTTATTATGTAGAAGGAAGTTATACATGGTGGAACATTCCTTTCACAATAGAAGCAGGAAAGACCTATGCCTATTTGGCAGATGGTAATGTATTGGATTCTGATTTTCATGGGCTCAAAGTGACAGCCAAGCCTGATGTCAATACATCATTGTCAGCAGGCATTGGCAACGTCAATGATACGGAACATATGCAATTTTTGGAAGCTTGGCTACGACAAAAACGATGGGATTATATGATGGGATGGTATCATTGGAATAATTATGATAATCCGACAACGATTATGGCAGGCGGCGGTAGTTACAATATCGGTAATTACCGCTTTACCGGCATGTACCTCAACAGTGATACTGAAGATGGTAGTGGCGCCACAGATGGGTATGTGGCATCGGTCCGCTTTGGACGAAATTTTTCATGGATTGCCCATACGTATGAATTTGATTTGAACTATTATCATATGGCTGGTCATACGTATATTAATCATACAATGAATGGATTGGGAAACTACATGAATGGTTTTACCGGTTGGGGTGCTATGTTTTATTATACGCTGTATGAAAATGTCATGTGTAGTTTACAGTATTATGATTTGCAAGATAAAACGACCCATGAAAAAAGCCGCACCCTTTGGGCTGAATTGAATTGGGGATTTTAATAGCGAATAGAAAAAAGGAGGAGAATGCCATGCCCATCAAAACGAAATATATCATAGGAGCAGTCGTCGTATTGATTTGCAGTATGCTGTATTATTTCTGGTATTTGGGCAGTGTCACGGAATCCTATGATGATATAACGGATTTGACCAGTGAATATAATGTAGATACTGAAGTAGCGGAAGCGCAGCAGCAGTTAGAAGACGGACACGTAACAGCGGCGACTGTTTATACAACAGATCCAGGGAAATATGGATTCGCCATTACTTTTGATGGGTTACCGGATTTAGCAACGACGGCCAAGATTGTGGATTTACTGAAAAAATATGACGTGCATGCGACTTTTTTTATCGAAGGGTCTAATGCGGCTGAGGATAAACAGAACGTACTCGTATTGTTGGATTCGCATGTTACCATAGGAAACTATACCTATACGGGACTGACTAAATTGGAAAAACAACCAACTGATTCTGTATTGGAACAGTTTATGAAAACGCAGCAAGTATTGTCCGTATTGACAGGGCAGCGACCGGAGCTGTTTAAGGCACCTTCTACTTCCTATATACCGGATGTACTGAAAATGGCAGCGGCAGCCGGACTGCAATCAGCTGTAAAAACGGATGTATATGTGCCCATAGACCGTATTAAAACTGATGAAGATGCGAATGCCTTTGTTCAGTCTGTGCCGCAAGGTTCCATTGTGTCACTTGTTGTTGGAACGCCGACCAATGCGATCGTCTATACCCCAGGAAAGACAGATGAACGACCGGCGAAGGACAAGCAGCCCAACGTAAAAATTCGCGAAGATACGGGGGCTAAACATGAACCCATTGTTGATGTGACAGAACGAATGTTAAAAGCTATGAAACATAACAATATACCGTCCTTAGCAATAACGGATTTGCGGCGAATTAAGCGGGCAGAAACGCCAACACCTTCTTCAGATGTACCGCAGCCGGTATCTTGGCTGTATGGCACTGCAAAACAGGTATTGGCCGTTATGTGCCAGCCTGTTTTAGCAGCTGAACCGATAGCGAATCAAGGGACCAATCAACTTACACCAGACGTAAAAGCGCAAATGATAGGAAATAATACGCTGCCGGCATCGAGTCAATCAGCAACGATTACGCCACCGCGCATGATCTATACGACAAAACCGGCTGTTGCCTTTGTATTTGCCGGTTTATCCAAACCGAATGTCGTCTATAAAACGTTGGGTTTTTTGCAGAAAAATCATGCCCACGGCACGTTTTTTGTCATGGACAATGAATTGAAAGCTAATCCTAAATTGGTGCAAGATATTATTGCCAGTGGCAATGAAGCGGCAATTGGCATTCGTTCGCTAAAGAGCAGCAATTATGAAACGACGAAACGGCAAATTCAAACGGTACAGCAAGGATTAGCTAAATGGGGTGTACATACGAATCTGATGATGCAGCCCTGGGGGAAGATTACAGACAATACGTACCGAGCTGTAGCTGATACCCATGGGATTATGTATGCGCCGACGCTTAATATTGTCAATTCCAAACATCAAGACTACACGTCGGCAGATGCTGTCATGAAAGAGCAGTTCGGCAAATTTGTCTATTCCGTTGGTCGTGGTTGGATTTTGTATTTTCGGCTGGATTACTATCATGACGATGATTTGGTAGTCCATGTTATGGATTTAATCAAACGGCATAAGATTGATAATATTGCGTATCATTCTTTTTATGACGACCCTAAGGTTAACGTTCATAATGATTCGGCTTATGCTATTGAATCTATAGGACATATATTACAGGATACAGATAAACTGTATACGATAGACCCACAAAAGCAGTATGCACAGGATGGCTCCACCTATATACGGCCTCGTAATATAACGTTTCATGATTTTATGCAGAAATGTTATATTGGTAATAAAGCCGTTGAAGATGATAATATGTTTGGTTTTACCGTCGAAGAAAAACGATATCGAGATTTAACAGGATGTATACATACAGA
>CALBLM010000360.1 GCA_937895695.1 uncultured Megasphaera sp. | reverse complement strand
CCACAGCAACACCGGCCAAATCGACCGTACCGGCTTGACCGCTAAAAATACTGCTGAACACACTGGTGCCGATTTGAGCCATTTGCGTAAATAATAAAGGAAAAAATAAGAGTAAAAAATGTTTGAGTTGAAATACATGGGGGAAATGCATCGGTTACCTCCGTGTGGATGGGACAATTCGTTCTTATACGAAAATAAGCCCCGTCAGAGACAGGGCTTTGGTGGCATATATTATTTTGCCATTGCGTTGACTTTAGCAGCCAAACGGGATTTTTTGCGAGCTGCATTGTTTTTATGGAGAACGCCTTTCTGAGCGGCGCTATCGATTACACTGCTGGCTTTATCAAAAGCTGTTTTAACAGCAGCAGCATCGCCGGAAGCAATAGCTTCTGTTGCACGGCGAATAGCTGTATGTACAGAAGATTTTACCTGAGAGTTAGCTTCATGACGAGCTGCGTCTTTTTCCATGGATTTAATATTAGCTTTAATTTGCGGCAATTGGTTCACCTCCCTAAATTACAAGAACACTAAGATGCATTTTAGCATATGTAAAGATAAAAATCAATACATAAATACAGATAATTTTATCAATTTTGTAGGATGCCCTTATATTTTATTTTCCGAACCGAGTACGTATTTGATTTTGTGTGCAACAATATCATAAATGCATTGGCGACCGTCTTTTAAATACTGACGCGGGTCAAAATGATCCGGATGGGCAGCTAAATGCTGGCGTACGCCGGCTGTCAATCCTAAACGCAGGTCGGAGTCAATATTGATTTTGCATACAGCCATGGAAGCAGCTTTGCGGAGCTGATCTTCCGGAATGCCAATGGCATCGGCTAAATTGCCGCCATTATCATTAATCATTTTTACATATTCCGGAACGACAGACGATGCACCGTGCAAGACGATCGGGAAGCCCGGAAGGCGTTTGGAAACTTCTTCTAAAATATCAAAGCGGAGCATAGGCGGAACGAGTACGCCTTTTTCATTGCGTTTGCATTGTGCCGGCGTGAATTTATAAGCACCGTGGCTGGTACCAATGGCAATGGCCAGTGAATCGACGCCGGTCCGGCTGACAAATTCTTCGACTTCGTCAGGACGAGTATACGAAGCTTCGTTGGAAGCGACCTTGACTTCATCTTCGATACCGGCGAGTTTTCCCAATTCGCCTTCGACCAATACGCCATGGTCATGAGCATAATCAACAACTTGTTTAGTAAGAGCAATATTATCTTCAAAGGAAAGCTTGGAACCATCAATCATAACCGATGTAAAACCACCGTCAATGCAATCTTTGCAGGTTTCAAAATCTGGACCATGATCCAAGTGGAGCGCAATCGGCAGATCATGTTCTTCCAGTGCTGCTTCCAGTAAATGTTTTAAATAGGAAGGGCGCGCATATCTTCTAGCACCGGCAGAGGCCTGCAAGATCAAAGGAGAATGCAAATCTGCGGCAGCGTCTGTAATTCCCTGGACAATTTCCATGTTGTTGATGTTGAACGCTCCGATTGCATAGTGACCTTCATACGCTTTTTTAAACATTTCTGTAGTTCCAATTAATGGCATGTGACATTCCTCCTAATGTATATATGTTTATAGCTTTTGGCATAGAGCCTGCCAGCCGGCCTGCACGATGAGATGCTGCATATCAGCAGGAAGCTGGGAATGAACGGAAATACATTGACCTGTCATAGGATGAATAAACTGCAACCGATAGGCATGTAAGGCTTGACGCTGAATAATCTGTCGCGAACCGCCATATAAATCGTCGCCAGCCAGGGGATACCCCAAATAACTACTGTGGACACGAATTTGATGGGTACGACCCGTATGAAGCATGACTTGCAGCAAGCTCCGGTCTGGATTTGCAGCCAGCCGGGTAAAATCAGACCAAGCGGACTGACCGCTCGGTGACACCTGACGTTTGATAATACTATCGGGACAACGGGCAATAGGAAACCGAATTGTTGCGGCTGCACTAGGGAAATACCCCTGAACAATCGCGAGATATGTGCGACTGTATCCTAAGTCTTTTTTATCGAAAGCCGATTGAATTTGTGGTTCTTTGGCAATCATACATAAGCCCGATGTGTTTTTATCCAGTCGGTGCATCGGATGATAGGCACAGTGCAGCCCTTTTTGCTGATAATAATAGGCAACGGCATTGGCCAATGTACCCGTGTGTGCACCGGATGTAGGATGCATTAACAAACCGGCCGGTTTATCTACTACCAGTATGTATTCGTCTTCATAGGCAATGCCAAACGGAATGGGTTCCGGAGCAAACGGATTTGTCTCCGGCAGCGTAACCGTTACAACATCTCCCATATGGACAAAATCGCGTGTCGACGCAGCGTTCCCATTAATCATACAGATGCCGTGATGTTTGATGCGGCGACGCAATGTAGACGATACGCCAAAATGACGCAACGCACCCAATAGAGATGTCGGCTTGTCTATTCTTCCTACAGTAAAATGAATCATATGTATTCCTCGCTGTGTACATATTACAACCCTATTATACAGAATGTAAAACAATAAATCTATATATTTCTCAGAATCAAAATAATTAATCATATTTCTATCATGAATTTGATCATTTGTATGACGTAGTAAAACGATATTGACCATTTCCTAAAGAATAGTATAATATAGAAACGTTATGTGCTTTTCACAATGGGCATCTTTTTTACTGCATACATTTCAAGTGTCACGTAAAAACTTATTATATGCAAAAAGAAGGAATTTATAGATACTATAGAGAATATATATTACGTCAGATTATTTTGTAAGGTATAGGTGATGGGCGTGAAGAAATTTTCCAGCGAATTCATTGAACAAGTGCGGCAGGCCAATGACATTGTTAGTGTCATATCGGAATATGTCCCACTGAAGAGGCAAGGGAGAAATTTCTGGGCATGCTGCCCATTTCATAATGAAAAAACAGCGTCCTTCAGCGTCGCAGCCGATAAGGGATTCTTTTATTGCTTTGGCTGTCATGCA
>CALBLM010000359.1 GCA_937895695.1 uncultured Megasphaera sp. | reverse complement strand
GGATAATCCCAATGAGTGCAGCACAAAGTAATGCATACCAGGGCCCCATCAAAACGGCACATGTAATGTTAATTAAATGCGCCATTGGGCACATGCCTTCAATTCGCAAAATAGGTGAAATGACAACACCTAACCCCACTAACATTGCCAATAATACTAACCGCAATACTTTTTTATCTTTTTCCATAAAAAAACTTCACTCCCTCTGTATGGCGGTACTGCCTGCCTATGTACAGCGGTCGTGAAGATACATCGTATTATTACCGTATTCATTATACATAGCGACCGGATAACAGGCAGTTTCCGCCTAATAGCGGTCGATACTCACTAGTATCCTCTCAACTTGAAACACAAGCTCCCTCGCTATGTACCAACCAGATTCAAGGCGCTCCCCTTCAATCTAAAATTTAGTATATCAATTTTTACTAAGATGTCAATTCTATTTTTTTCATGTATTTATAGCAAATATGTATATGCTGTCTTCCCTCTAACTGTATAGGAAAAACTCTCTTTTTAGGTACATCCGTACAAAGAGAGTTTTTCGATATATACCCTATTTCCAATACTCTACATCTTCATCACGCAGTCCGATAGATGCTGCTTTAAAGACCGGGTTATTGCCCGCTGCTTTTTGTTTTTGGTAATCCTTTAATACGTCAACGGCCACCTTGCTCAATATCAAGCAAGCCGGAATATTGATCAGGCACATGAGGGCCATCAAAATATCTGCAATATCCCAAACAGCTGCCATTGACATGCCAGCACCGACAAAAACAGCCAGTACGCACAGTATACGAAATACGACAATAAAAGCTTTTGTCGGAGCACCTTTATGGATAAAAGCAATACAATTATCTACGTAGTACAAATTACCAATGAGCGTAGAAAAGGCAAAGAGTACCATGCAAATGGTAATCAGCATCGGGCCGAATTCTCCGTATACAGATGTTGCCGCCTGCTGTACATAAACGGCACCAGCTACTTCTTTGGTAATCGGAACACCCGAACAAAGGCCAAAGAATGCCGTTGCACTGCAGACCAATAACGTATCAATAAAAACAGAAAGCATTTGTACTAATCCTTGTTTTGCCGGATGGCTGACATCAGCTGCCGCTGCTGCATTCGGTGCGGACCCAATCCCTGCTTCGTTGGAATACAAGCCGCGTTTGATACCATAAATCATACAAGAGCCGGATACACCGCCCAAAATAGACTGGAAATCAAAGGCGTCTGCAAAAATCATAGAAAATACATGCGGAAGCATCGGCAAATGAAACAAAATCACAATCACAGCGGCTAAAATATACACGGCCCCCATAATCGGCACCAACCAAGACGTAATTTTAATAATACGATGTCCGCCACCAAAAATACAATAGCCAACAAGAACTGCCAAAACAGCACCCAACAGCCACGGCGTCGTATCGGGATGATAAAAACTATAGACAGAAAAGGTAGACTGCAAATTAAAAGATGCCAGCATATTAAAACCGCCAGCATATGTCAAAATTAAACATACCGCAAAAATAACGCCTAACGTCCGATTTTTCATTGCTGTTTCAATATAGTATGCCGGGCCGCCATAACTATGCCCCAATGCGTTGCGACGTTTATATACTTGAGACAGCGTACTTTCAATAAACGCACTAGCACCACCAATAATTGCCAACAGCCACATCCAAAATACCGAACCCGGGCCGCCTAAGCAAACAGCTGTCGAAACGCCGATAATATTGCCGGTCCCTACACGGGATGCTGTAGATACCATCAATGCCTGGAAAGAAGATACTGCTCCAGCTGTAGCCGGTTTTTCCATAACAACACGAATACTTTCGGCAAACATTCGCAGTTGCACGCATCGCGTTTTCCATGAAAAAAATAAGCCCGCCGCAATTAAAACAATAATTAAAATGGGATAGTACAGAACACCGTCTAAATAATCGAGAATCGGCATCATCAGGTCAACACATCCTTCCCCAAAGCAAAAAAATAATTATACAATATATAATATTTATATTACTTCTTTTATTTATCTTCTGTCAATTATTCTATATATATCATATGTACATTGCATACATATTCTTGATTATAAAAACAAAACGCACGCATAAACATGTCTATGCGTACGTTTTATTTTTATATGATATTATGATTCTGTTGAAAAGATCAAGTCTTTATGATTGCGACTATCCATTTTCAATGTGCATCCAGATTGAAGGGTTCCGCCTAACAACATTTCGGAAATTGGGTCTTCTACCAGCTTTTGAATAGCCCGCTTAAGCGGTCTAGCACCATATGCAAAATCCGCCCCTTCTTTGACCAGAACGGCATCTGCCCGTTCTGTCCAGCTCATCGTTACCCCTTTATCTTCCAATCGTTTTGTCAAGTCACGCAGCAAAATAGCTACAATCTGACGTAAATCATCTTCTTCCAACGGCTTAAACACTTGTATTTCATCAATACGATTTAGAAATTCCGGACGGAAAAATCGTTTAACATCCTGTAAAATATCTTTTTTTGCTTTGATAAATTGCTGCTGATTCGTTGTTTTTTCATCAACTGCCGCCGCAAATCCCATTACTGAGGTCGATGGTTTTAAATGTTGAGCACCTAAATTACTTGTCATAATAATGACCGTATTTCGAAAATCTACCGTTCTGCCTGTAGAGTCCGTTAACCGTCCTTCATCTAGCACTTGTAATAATAAATTGAAAAAATCACTGTTTGCTTTTTCTACTTCGTCAAACAAAATAACACTATACGGATTCCGTCTAACTTTATCTGTTAATTCGCCGCCTTCTTCATAACCAACATAACCGGGTGGTGCCCCGATTAAACGAGATACACTATATTTTTCCATAAATTCGCTCATATCAATCCGAATTAAAGAATCTTTACTGCCAAACAATTGTGCTGCTAAGGTTCTTGCCAATTCTGTTTTTCCTACGCCGCTAGGACCAAGAAACAAAAAAGAACCAATCGGACGATTCATATCTTTTAATCCCGCTCTAGCCCGACGAATTGCTCGGGCAACGGCTTGTACTGCTTCATGTTGACTAATAACTCGTTTATGCAATTCTTCTTCTAAATGCAGCAACCGTTGTGATTCTGTTGTCGTCATCTGTTGCACAGGAATGCCCGTCCACATAGAAACAACATCTGCCATATCTTGAACTGTCACGACTAATTGATTATCATGGTAAAAAGCATCCTTTTTTTTCAAATCGGAAAGCGTATCCGCAATCTCTTTTCCCTTATCGCGCAATATGGCACACCGTTCAAAGTCTTCGTTCGCCAGTGCTGCTTCCTTTTCGTTTTGAATATCTGTCAGCTTCATTTCCAATTCTTTTACTTCTTGCGAAGGTATCAATGCATTCATCCGCACTTTTGCAGCAGCTTCATCCATGACATCAATCGCTTTATCCGGTAAATATCGATCCGAAACGTAACGAGAAGATAAGATAACAGCTGCATGAATGGCTTCATCGGTAATGCGTGCATTGTGATATGCTTCATACCGATCGCGAAGGCCTAGTAAAATAGCTTCGGCATCTTCTTTTGTCGATTCTTCAACTAGAACTGTCTGAAACCGACGAGCCAATGCCGCATCTTTTTCTACATGTTTTTTATATTCATCCAATGTCGTCGCGCCAATACACTGCAATTCTCCGCGAGCTAACGCGGGTTTTAAAATGTTTGCCGCATCCATACTGCCTTCTACAGAACCAGCTCCAATGAGCTGATGAATTTCATCAATAAATAAAATCAACGAATCATCATGACGAATCATATCCAATATTTTTTGAAGCCGTTCTTCAAATTCTCCCCGATACTTCGTGCCAGCAACAATACTCGTCAAATCCAAAGAAAAAATATGCTTATCCTTTAAAATAGGCGGTACTGTATTCGCTACAATCCGCTGTGCCAATCCTTCAGCAATAGCCGTTTTACCTACGCCTGGATCACCGAGTAGAATCGGATTATTTTTAGTGCGACGACAAAGAATTTGGATAACTCGGCTGATTTCTCTTTCTCGGCCAATCACCGGATCGATGACGTTTTTCTTTGCCAATTCATTCAAATCACGGCCAAAACTTTCTAAAGAAATCGGTTTCGTATTCGTTCCGTCTTCGGCATCTTCCACCTGCATAATACCGACTGCATTCAGCAAATCTGTTTCCATCCTGCTGATATTAATATCCATACTTTCCAAAATACGGACAGCCATACAGTTGCTTTCCTTTAACAATCCAAACAATAATTCTTCTGTACCCACATACGTTTGTCCTATTTCATTGGCTTGATAAACAGCCCATTCAATCGTCTTTTTAGTCCGCGGTGTTAAAGATAAAGCATCCGTCGTTTCCTTTCCTACACCTATCAGTGTTTCAATGGCTCGGCACACATTCTCAACAGTAACGCCCCACTGTGCCAATACCTGCCCGGCTATGCTGTTTTCACTATGCGCTAGTCCCAGTAAAATATGCTCTGTACCTATATAGGTATGATGAAATTTTTTAGCCGCATCATGGGCATATTGTATCACGTTTTTAGCCTCATTAGTAAATCGATTATTCATATATATATCACATCCTTACGTATGCAGACGATAGCCGTTTAATACGTGTTGTATCATGACGGCCCGCTGCCTGTTTAATTCCTGTTCTGTAAGTTCTTTTCCTTGAAAAAATTCTAAAAATGCTGGCGTAATGCTCGTCGTCAATGCATCATAAACCTGCAATTTATAAGCTGCTTCTCGCTGTACCACAGCCAAACGTAATTCACCTGCTAGACGCAACGCCTCTTCTTCTCCCATGAGATAGGCATGTGCTAAAATGCCCTCAGCCCGATGAAATGTATCTTTCAGCATATCTTCCTGTTGTTGCTGTAAAAGGCTTCGACAGGCTTTCTCTTCTTTGACAACTTGCCGAACAATTTTATCTAACTGTTTCAGTACATCCTCTTCTTTAACGCCCAATGTCAATTGGTTTGCAATCTGAAACACACTACCAATTGGTTCGTTACGATCTCCGTACACACCGCATACAGTAAAGCCAAACTGTATAATTCCTTGAACAATACGATGTATTCTTTTCATGGAAGCTAAAGCTGGCACGTGCAGCGTCACACCCGCAATCAATCCCGTTCCTGTCAAAAATGGACTGGATGTTAAATAGCCAAATTCATCATGAAATGCCATATTTAATTGACTTTCCAAGGTGTCATCTATCTGACTCGCATCTTCCCATACACGTTCTAAATGTAGACCGGAAGTCACAGTCTGAATGCAAAAATGATCTGTTTCATTGAGCATAATCGATACGGCCCCGTCATCACGAACTATCAGCGCACGATAGTTTGGATTGGCAATACATGCCGCCGATGCCATATGTCTCGCAACAAGTAATTCTCGTTCTTTTGAATCTATATTCGCTAATGAAATATAGCTGC
>CALBLM010000358.1 GCA_937895695.1 uncultured Megasphaera sp. | reverse complement strand
GATATGTCATAGCATCACCAATACGGCTGCCCGGATTGACCGTAAACAAATCCATCGGCAGTTCATAGATGCGGCCGTTTTTGACAGCTGCCGTCTGATTCCACGCTTCGTTGGTCTGCATTTGTTCTTTAAAGCGAGCCATCATATCCGGTGTATTGCCCATGGAAATAATAAAAATAACTTCCGGATCTTGTTTAACAACATATTCTAAGCTCAACGGAATAAATTGCCCTTGCAAGGACGTATCCAAATCGGCAATATTGACACCATGCAGGCGTTTGAGTAAATCACCGGAAAACGTCGTACTGCTTGCCATATTGTTGCTATCCGGATTACTGAACAAAATCAATGTTTTAGGTCCTTGCTTTCCTTCCGTTTTGGCAGAAGCCTCTTCACACTGCTTGGTAATGGTATTCAGTTTATCCTGTGCTGTTTGAGTATTACCTGTTAATTCTCCAAAGAACTTTAGCGTCTTCAATGTATCTTCATAAGTATCCAATGAGTTAATATATAACGGAATATGGTTTTGTTCCATTGTTTCCCTCAGCTGGTTATGAAATGGTACATTAACGCCAATCACTAAATCCGGCTTTAGTGATAAAATCTTTTCAACATTGGGGGAATGAATAATGCCAACATCCGGTACTTGTTCCGTTATGGCTGCTAGTTCCGGTGACATAGACTTCGATGTCGGTTTACCAACTACTGCCTCTTGACCGCCGGCAGCAACGTACATATCCATGTTAGATACATTTAAAAAAACAACTCGTTTCGGATGTACAGGTATTTCCATGGTCTTACCTGTACTATCGGTTACCTGTCTCATGGCTATATCTGCAGTATTCGTATCACTACGCAACATCAAATAACCAATACCGCCGAACAAACATAGGATAATTCCTAATACGACAAACAAAACGGTCTTTCGCAACTCAATTCCTCCTCAAACTAGCAGCTTCTTTTCAGAAGCTGCTAGTATTTCTCGAAAAATATTTTAAGAATCATTATCTAATATGTTATCAAATTTAGCTATTTTTGTCTATACAAATAGCATAAAATAATTATGATTATCAGATTTTTACTAAATTACATGCTATATATTTGTACATAAATAAATTATCCATCTTTCAAAAAATCGTCTCTAAAATAAATATTTTTTCATTCTTTATGGGTATGTATTGGATACTAATTCTTAATTTTATTTTATGCTTTATATATGATATACTATCAATAATACATACTATACATGCAAGAACCCCATCTTACCAAATATTTATTCTATGACACGAGGAGAATACATATGAACAAAAAAGCGGAAAACTTTAAAGCATTTCTTGATGAACATGAAATTCAGGATTTTACCATGGATATACCAGAAAACGATACACTGCATACTGTCATTTTTCGTTCCAATCTCACTATAAACGGCACCAATATACCTACCATCTTTATTTTAGATGATAGTATTTACAGTATGATTCGCGTATTTATCGCACCTAACGCATTAAATGACAAAAATGCAGAACGTTTGTCCCAATTAATAAATGACTATAATTTGACATATAAATCCTTTAAATATTTTACCGATAATGACGGGTCTCTCATCTTAGATACCTGCTTGATTCTGCCAACAGATGAAGTGAACGGCGAGGTAGTCTATGCACTATACCGTAATATCATTCAACATTTAGAAGAAGCGTATAAAAACATAATGAAAGTTATTTGGGCATAGTCCAACAAAAAAATAACACGTCGAGAGGTTGACTCGACGTGTTATTTTTTATACAAAACAGCAAACAGTGCAGAAAGAGAGGTATTTTCAGGGGTAAATACGACTGTCTGCTGATTAGTATATTAATACTATACTATAGTTGAATCCCCATATCTGTAGTATACATGACATTTTTCAAAGAATCTACTCCAAACGGGTAAAAAGCAGCCCATTCCGACATTTATTTTTAATATCATTTATTTGTAATTTATCTAAAAGCTTATCTATTTTAGCATCA
>CALBLM010000357.1 GCA_937895695.1 uncultured Megasphaera sp. | reverse complement strand
CCGTATTTACCGCCAACTTCTTTCAAACCATAGAGAAGTGTAACGAGGATACGAGCACCGGAAGCTCCGATTGGGTGACCGAGAGCAATAGCACCGCCATGGATGTTAACTTTATCCATATCTAAACCGAGTTCACGGCAGCAATATACAGCCTGAGCTGCGAATGCTTCGTTAGCTTCAACGAGGTCGAGGTCTTTTACTTCGAGATTAGCTTTAGCTAATGCTTTGCGAGAAGAAGGAACAGGGCCAGTACCCATGATGGAAGGATCTACGCCGGCAGATGCATAGCTTACGATTTTAGCCATCGGTTTGAGACCGAGTTCTTTTGCTTTATCAGCGGACATTACGACGAAAGCAGCAGCACCATCATTAATGCCGGAAGCGTTGCCAGCTGTTACAGTACCGCCTTTTTTGAAAGCCGGTTTCAATTTAGCGAGGCTTTCCAATGTGGAACCTTCACGCGGGAATTCATCGGTATCAAAAATGGTATCGCCTTTACGGCCATGAATAGTAACAGGAACGATCTGAGATTTGAAAGCACCGCTCTTGATAGCTTCGCAAGCTTTAACCTGAGAACGAACACCGAGTTTATCCTGGTCTTCACGAGTTACGCCAAATTTTTCAGCAACGTTTTCTGCGGTGATGCCCATATGATAGTCGTTGAATGCATCCCAAAGGCCATCTTTAATCATGCAGTCGATCAATTTGCCGTCGCCCATACGATAGCCATAACGAGCTTTAGGAATAGCATACGGAGCAGCAGACATGTTTTCCATGCCGCCTGCGATAACTACATCAGCGTCGCCAGCCTTGATGAGCTGAGCTGCTAAGGATACGCAGCGAAGACCGGAACCGCAAACTTTATTAATCGTCATAGCCGGTGTTTCGATAGGCATGCCGGCTTTAATCATAGCCTGACGAGCAGGGTTCTGACCTAAGGATGCCTGTAAAACGTTACCCATAACAACTTCATCAACAATGTTAGCATCAATACCAGCACGGTTGATTGCTTCTTTAATAACGATAGCACCTAATTCTGTAGCCGGAACGTCTTTTAAACCACCGCCGAATTTACCAATAGCCGTACGGCATGCACTTACGATAACAACTTCTTTCACGAGAATCACTCCTTCAAAAAATTTAAAATACGCATCGTTTTGTGAATGTAAAAAAATTCACGAAGATACAGACATACCCATTTCATGTCTTGGAGATACACGCTTTGTTACGTCATTTACATCATCCTATCATGTAAATAATAACGATATATCTTTATACATAATGGTACAAACTTTTCATATCATTTACAAGGATAATGAAGCGGTATTACAGGAAATATACATTCCATTTAGGCATTCAAAATCACTGCCGGTATGCTGAATCTGTTAAGCAAATAAAAGCATTGATCCATCAAAATATGCTTTGTTGTCGAGCGTTCTAGATTTCACAATCTCGATGTCTATATAGTACATTTTTTCACAAATAAATGCAAGGGGAAAAAGAATATTTCTCATGCTAAATATTCATGTTAAAGGTTTATTGAGATAAAAAAGGCATACAAGCAACTAAATCGTACTTATTGGTTAATATTTTATAAACAAATCTTTCTGAATAGGAATATTTTTAAATAAAAAATCAAGTACTTACGTGAAAATAGTCACGATAACTATGAGCTAATTAATGTTAACCATAATTACAACAACAAAAAGGTTGACTAAGTAAACGGAGATTTGCTATAATGCCATCGTATCTAGATAAGGAGGTGAAGCAGATGATGTAGCCGTTTTAATTGCAATCAAATTCTACATTAATACGAGGTGTATGTGATGAAACAAACGACAACAATGACAATGGCAAGACCAGAAATGTTGACACGGTTGGCATTATTAATTGCTTTAAACTGTATTTCTGCATATATTATTATTC
>CALBLM010000356.1 GCA_937895695.1 uncultured Megasphaera sp. | reverse complement strand
AGCTGAGTTCTCCTTGCTTACACCAAACGCGTCCTGGTTTAATACTTGTCGTCGCGTCCTGTGCCATTTTATCCACATACATACCCGCCGGAAACGGGAATCCTAAGGCTACGCCAATTCTATCAATAAACTGACCGGCACTAATATCACTCGTACCGCCTATACGTGTAATATCCAAGCCCTGCGAATCCGGCACAGCTCGTAACATATCCGTCGTTCCACCGGACAAATGCAATCCATAAAAAGGCTGTTCCGGTATCATTCCGATATCACGCAATACAGCCATTAGATGATTTTCCTGATGACTCATCGGATATAGCGGTATGTGCAGTACCGCCGCCAAGGAACGGGCATATCCAAGTCCTGCCAAAAAAGCCGGCATATACGAGTCTTCCCGTCTACGCGGCTTATTGGTTACGCCAATAGCACAAATCCGGGAATTCGCTAAATACGGTACAAGTCGTTCAAATAAAACAGGTAAATTGCGCATATGCTGGTAGACCATATTAGACTGCGATAATCCCCGTTCACCTGATTTTACAGATAAAATAATACGTTCATCGGCTACGACATGATACGAAGAGTCAACTAAACACAGCGACGTCGTATAACAGCTCGTATCAATTCCTAAAAATAAGTTCATTCCACCCGCGACCTTACATAGGCACCTAATACGCCATTAATAAACCGCGCCGATTTTTCGTCGCTGTACTCTTTAGCCAATACAATGGCTTCATTCAAAACGATAGAAGGAGCCATTTTTTCCTTAGGGTATACTAATTCGCACAACGCCAACCGCATAATATTTTTATCCGTATTATTCAACCTGGCAATATCCCATCCTTTCGCATAGGTTTGGATAATCCCATCTAATTCATCTTTATGGGCTGTAACAGTCTGTAAAATATATTCTCCATAGTCATCATCGACGGTCATTTTTTCTGATTCAACCAAATCGGATGCAGTTATCGTATCTTTTTCAAAAATTTCTTTTTCACTATACTGAATGTCATTTTCGCTATGAAATTCACGGGAAAATAACCGTTCTAATGCCTTTTGGCGTGCTTTATGTCTGCTCACACTAACCTCCTATAG
>CALBLM010000355.1 GCA_937895695.1 uncultured Megasphaera sp. | reverse complement strand
CGATATTTGTGTGTGGTCAATGATGTGAAACAGCTGAATGAAACGAGTCTTAAAGACACAAACATTCTGAAAAAAATATTGGCGACAAAGGAACTACAAAAACAGCATGCCGATGAAATGATACAGTTGGCACAACAATCTGGGTGTAATGGCATAGATTTGGATTATGAACGAGTATTTCGCGATCCCGAAGTGGTGCCATTGTATTTGCAGTTTATTCGTATATTGCAGGAAAAGACACAACAAAAGAACCTGGCGTTGCGTGTTGTGCTGGAACCGAATATTGCCTATGGTGCCTATGACTTTCCGGCAGGACCGCAATATGTTATCATGATGTATAATCTGCATGGTCTTCATAATGATGCCGGCCCTAAGGCAGATTTTGCATTTATACGAAAAACAATTCAAAAAATGAAATCATTGCCGGGGGCACCGGGCATTATTTTTTCGACCGGTGGATGTTTGTGGGATACTACGGGCAGAAAACAGTTTATTTCAGCGCAAGAGGCAGAACAGTTGGCTCAAACGTATCATGTACAACCTGTACGAGACAGTCTGAGTGATACCTTACATTTTTCATATACCGATAAGATGGGTACGGCCGTGGATGTTTGGTATGCTGATGAGCAAACGATTGTAAGCTGGATAGGAACGGCGAAAATTTTTGGGATTACCGACGTAGGTATTTGGCGTATGGGTGATCATGAGAAAGTATATACATATTCAAACAAGCAGGAGTGATAGGATATGAGTGCCGCAGAATTTTGGATGTATGTGAGTATATGTTTATGTGTACTAGGTGTATTGCTAAGTGCGAGAGCAATTAGGCAACGGAAAAAATGGTATAAGGCGTTATATGTGGATACGTTAACCGGGCATTGTTCACATAAAAAATTTTGTATTGATGCACAGCAGTGGCTGGATACGGATCGAAAAGAGTCAAAAGCGCTCATAGCCTTTGACATTGATAATTTTAAACTGATCAACATGATTTTCGGCCATCAAACGGGGAATTATGTATTGCGGGAAGTATCTCGCGTATTAGAAAAGAGCATCCAAGAAAGAGGTATTTTTGCTCGTAAATATGGTGATTTATTTTCCATTATGATACGGTATGATTCAATTGCCGATATTCAGGCGTTGTGCGAGATGATTGTTGCAGACATTGCGCAAATTCCCATTAGGCATAGACAGATATATCGGATTACCGTTTCCATGGGAATTTATCTGATTAAGATGGGCGAACGAAATTTGGATGATATGCAAAATTATGCGATTTTGACACGTCAGAGCATTAAAAATAAATATAATACCTATTATGATTTTTATCATAGTCAGATGAAAGATGCCATGTTGGAAAATAAAAAGTTGTTGGATAACATTAGCATGGCCTTGCAGCATCATGAATTTCAAGCGTATTATCAACCGCAGTATGATGCTAAAACGCAGAAACTCATAGGGGCAGAAGCGTTGATTCGTTGGAATAATTCCGATGGAACTATTACCATGCCCGGATACTTTATTCCCATTGCAGAAGTATCTGGCGTTATTAAATATATTGATGAGTATATGTTTGAAGAAGTTTGCCGTCAACAGCACCAGTGGAAGAAAGCGGGATATACAACATTGCCTATTTCAGTGAATGTTTCACGGCATAGTCTGTATGATAAAGAATTTATTCAGACATACTTAGGAATGCTGAAAAAATATAATTTAACGAGTACAGATATTTCTATAGAAATTACAGAAGGAACCTTGTTTAATGCTATTGAAATTAGTGAAAAATTAGTGAATGAGCTGAGAAGCCTCGGTTTTCGGGTATTGATTGATGACTTTGGTATGGGGTATTCATCTATCAGTATGATTAAGCGTTTTAAAGCTTCATCCCTTAAGATTGATAAAAGTTTTATTGATGACATGGGTAAAGAAGGAAAGGCAATGACGACGTATATCATAGATATCGCCAAATTGATGAAGATGAGAACTATTGCGGAAGGTGTAGAAACAAAAGAACAATATGAATTTCTACGAGATCATGATTGTGATGTTATACAGGGATTTTATTTTGCAAAACCTATTCCTGCCAGTGAGTTTGAAGCCATGTTATAAATTGGTAATGTATTTTGGTTTACGGTATTCCCTTATATTAAATATATTCAATAGTCCCCTAAAGTTAAAATGGATTCTTAACTTTAGGGGGGGGGGCACAATGTAAAATGCATAAAAAAAGACCCTTTGCAAGACGGCACAGAAACGTATCTGTTTTGCAAAGGGTTCGTAGGACTATTATGTTAGTTGCAACGTATGATATATAGTTCCATCCATCGTTTTCCAATAACACATCGTGTCTTCCAAGGTCATATAACTATGAGGTGAGTTTTCTTTGGGCAACGAAACGGAGCCGGGATTGAGATAATATTGTTGCGTGCCAAATGGCTGCCATGCCGGTATATGTGTGTGACCGTGAAGTAGTATATCTCCTGGTTGAAGCGGCGGTAAATGTTGGAGATTATGGATATGGCCATGTGTGGCGAACAACAGATGATTGCCGACAGGCAATAACGCATAGTCAGCCAATATAGGAAATTCTAATACCATTTGGTCTACTTCGCTGTCACAGTTGCCGCGAACACAGGCAATTTGCTGATGAAATGCATTGAGTTGGGTAAAGACTTCTTTGGGCGCATAGTTTTTGGGAAGTTCGTTGCGGGGGCCGTGGTAGAGAATGTCGCCAAGTAAGATAAGACGAGATGCTTGTTCCTTTTGAAACTGTTGTAATAGTTGTTGGCAGTAATAGGCTGAGCCATGAATATCAGATGCAATAATATATTTCACACGAGTTCTCCTTTACGTAATCCTATTAAGATACATGATAGTTGAAATGTTCCCGCTCCTCCGGACGAATTAATCGGGCCTGATTGTCTTTTTCTATAATCAGGCGAACAGGTTTTCATACTTGTATCATACTGGGTTGTTATTGAAAAAGCAACCCTTCTTTTTATGCAGACGAGGACTCTGTACATATGTTTGTCAGCATGGTATACTGAAATAATCGATAACTATTCTTTTTTGCTTTGCAGAAGCGAGGTAATGGCATGGATATACAATCTCATTTAAGTAAAGAGTATGATACATCCCATCCGTTTCATGTCGTAGCTCCGTATGAGCCGATGGGGGATCAGCCGGAAGCCATTCAGTCACTGGCAAATGGCGTGAAATCCGGACAATGGGCACAGGTATTATTGGGAGCGACAGGGACCGGTAAAACATTTACAATGGCGAAAGTCATTGAAGCGGTACAAAAGCCAACGCTTGTTATTGCCCATAATAAAACATTGGCAGCCCAGCTTTGCAGTGAATTTAAAGCTTTTTTTCCGGATAATGAAGTAGCCTATTTTGTTAGTTATTATGACTATTATCAGCCGGAAGCGTATATTGCCTCGACTGATACGTATATTGAAAAAGATGCATCCATTAATGATGAAATTGATAAACTTCGCCATTCTGCAACGATGAGTTTGTTTGAACGTCGTGATGTGATTATTGTGGCCTCTGTTTCTTGTATATACGGGTTGGGCGATCCGGAAGATTATAGTGAATTGGTTGTATCACTACGGCTGGGGCAGGAAAAACCGCAAGAAGAAATTCTGCATAAGCTGGTAGATATTCAATATACGCGTAATGATATGAATTTGGAACGCGGTACATTTCGGGTTCATGGCGATACGATTGAAGTCATGCCGGCGGCCTATGACAACGCAGTTATTCGGATTGAAATGTTTGGTGATGAAATTGATCGGTTGACAGAAGTCGATGCATTGACAGGAGAAGTTCTAGCAGAACGCAAGCATGTGGCTATATATCCAGCAAGTCATTATGTTACGACAAAAGATAAAATGGAACGGGCACTGAGTACCATTCGTGCAGAATTGGATGCTCGTCTGAAAGGGTTAAGAGAAGGCGGTCATTTGCTGGAAGCACAGCGACTGGAACAACGTACACGATATGATATGGAAATGATGGAAGAAATGGGCTATTGCTCGGGCATTGAAAATTATTCCCGTCATTTATCTGGACGAAAAGCTGGAGAAGCACCGTATACATTGCTGGATTACTTTCCGGATGATTTTTTAATTATGATTGACGAATCTCATGTAACACTGCCGCAGCTGCGGGCTATGTATGCCGGAGATCGATCTCGTAAAGAAAATTTGATTGAATATGGGTTCCGTCTGCCGTCGGCACTGGATAACCGGCCGTTAAAATTTGAGGAATTTGTAGAACGAATCAATCAGATTATTTATGTTAGTGCCACGCCGGGACCATACGAAATGGATGTACAGACCAATTTAGCCCAGCAGATTATCCGGCCGACGGGATTGCTAGATCCTAAAGTGGAAGTACGTCCGACAACAGGTCAAATGGATGATTTATTAGGAGAAATCCGTCAACGCGTGGCTAAAAAAGAACGAGTACTTGTCACGACCCTGACTAAGAAGATGGCAGAAGATTTAACAGATTATTTAAAAGAAATGGGCGTGCTGGTTCGCTATTTACACTCAGATATTGCCACCATTGAACGGGCCGATATTATTCGGGATTTGCGTGCCGGCGTATTTGATGTGCTCGTGGGTATTAATCTGTTGCGCGAAGGTTTGGATATGCCGGAAGTATCGCTGGTAGCTATTTTAGATGCCGATAAAGAAGGCTTTTT
>CALBLM010000354.1 GCA_937895695.1 uncultured Megasphaera sp. | reverse complement strand
AAATAGAGTTTCAGGATGATACTACCGTACATGTAAATAATGTAAATATTGAAGCAGGTAAATTTATTGTTAGCGGAAATTCGCAAAGCATTATTAATGGTGAAGTTCATATTTCCAATGCACTTGAAGTAAAAGGCAATGGAAACATTACATTTACGAAGAACTCATCTGCATATACAAAGGCCGTATATCCTCAAACACGTGATGCACAGTCGACAGTGGATGTAGAAAAAATTGTTGATGCAGAAAATGATAACAACGTTACGATTGAACAAGGTGCTAAATTATTTATTAAGGATGCCAAGGCAGATAAAACAACAAAATACAGTTTGAAAAATGCTATTGCAGTTAAAGATAATAATACATATAAAGGTACGCTTTGGCAGCAGATATATGGAGATAATGTTTTTACAGAAGGCACGATAGATAAAGATGGAAATGTTGTCTTTCAGAATAACTATGCTGTCTTGAAAGATTATTCCATAGCACCCAATTTAGTGTTGTATGCAGCGTCAGATGAAGGTAAGAAGACCGCAGCTGGTCAATTTGTTGATACAGCTTTTGGTGTTACTACCAATGGCGATGTCAAAAAAGGTGCTGCAGCATTTGACAGTGCTGTCATGATGGCATCATTTGGCGGCGTTGCGTATGGTACCTATGGATTTGGTCAGGATTTAGACACGATGATTGCTAACCATGATCGTACACAACAGGGTATTTGGGCATCCTATCTCCATCAGAATAAAACCGTAGATGGATTTAATACAGGCAATACAAAAGCTAACTATGACTTGAAGTATAATGGCGTTATTTTAGGCAGTGATTTCCACACAACAGATACATCTCGTACAGGTGCTGCTTTTGCTTATGCGAAAGGGGATATTTCTTCCTATGGTAATACTGCCTATACAAAAAATGACAACAAATATTATGGTATCGGCCTGTATCATGACATCACGTTAGGAGATATGACCTATCGCGCTGACTTGGGCTATGTTCGCAGCGACAATGACCTGACCCAGTACAACTTGGGTCAGAAATTGACAGGCTCTCCGGATGGCTCTGCATGGTATGCCAGTGTTCGTGCAGAAAAAGCTATTGCAGCTGGTCATTCTGTTTGGACGCCATACGTTGGCTTGCGCTATATGCAGGTTAAGACAGATACCTTTACGGACAGCCTCGGTATCAGTCATGATATGGATAATGCTAACATTTGGAATATCCCAGTCGGCGTTTCATTCCGCCATACGACACAATCCGGAGCTTGGAAATACAGCCCTGTTGCTGAAATAGGATATGTATTTGCTGCGGGAGATAAAGATGTCAATGAAACAGTACGGTTGGGAACAGCATCAAATAACTTCTCTTCCGAATTAGCAGAAAACCATTTCGTTGGCAGAGTGGGCTTTGAAGCCGCTAATACCGATATGACAGTAGGTGCTCATTACCAGTATCAAAAGGGAAGCAGTACGAAAGCGAATACTTGGGACGTACAAGTTGGTTTCAAATTCTAATATATACTATTATTATAAATAAAATGCGTGATGGATAAAAACGTTGTCATACGTTTCTCCATCGGGCAACTGATACAGTGCTGTTTTGCATGGGTTATGCATTGCAAAACAGCACTTTTGTTTTCTTTTATAAAAAACAAGAGGCTGGTGAACGAAAACGTTTAAAAGTCCTTTATGTATGAATTGAAACCGCTATGTATTATTATATATAGATTTTAACTCATATTATTGAGAACAAATATGAACTAAAATTTATATTTTTTTAACCTCAACATGTAAAGAATTATACGACAGTATATAGATATATAAGGAAATGGCTTGAAAGGCTTGTCGGAATAGTGTATGATTTTAAAAGGTTTTATTACAATGTGGTGCATGGCGCAGGGAGAGAATTCCTTGCTGATGAGTTAGGATGGAGAATATATGCTGGAATTTCCGATTAAACGAACGATTATTATTGATGATACGAAAAAGAAAAAGCGAGGTCGTAAGAAAAAAGAAGACGGCGAAAAAATGATCATCAATGGAACGGTGAATCTTCCGGAAAAGAAACCGTTAAAAAAATTGGATCCCTTACCGAAAAATGCCAAAAATTTGGTTATAGTGGAATCACCGGCAAAAGCGAAAACAATAGAACGCTTTTTGGGTAGTGAATATAAAGTCATGGCGAGCCGAGGCCATTTGCGGGATTTGCCGCGCAATCAGTTCGGCGTCAATATAGAAGATGGTTTTACGCCGTCGTATACGAATATGTGGGATAAACGCAAGCTCATCGAAGAACTGCAAAATGAGTATGTTCGTTCTAAAAAGGTCTATCTGGCAACTGACCCGGACCGTGAAGGCGAAGCGATTTCTTGGCACTTGGCACATTTATTGGAAATGGATCCCCATGATAAATGCCGAGTTATGTTTCATGAAATTACGGAAAAAGCGGTACATGCGGGCATGGAAGATCCGGAACCAATTGATTTACAGAAAGTAGACGCGCAACAAGCGCGACGCGTTCTCGATCGGATTGTAGGGTATAAACTGAGTCCGCTTCTTTGGAAAAAGGTCTGCAAAGGCCTGAGTGCCGGTCGTGTCCAATCCGTTGCGGTTCGGCTGATTTGTGAACGGGAAGAAGAAATCAAAGCCTTTGTGCCGGAAGAATATTGGACTGTTAGCGGTACGTATAAAACGGAAGACGGTCAAGTGCTGACGACGGAATTGGTGAAAATCCATGGGGAAAAAGCAGCCATTGCTGATGGCGATACAGCTAATCAAATTGCTGCAGAGTTGCAGTGGGAACAAAAGGGACCAGTAAATCATGAACCTGATCGCATTACTAAGGTCGAAAAGCGTAAGCGTAAACGGCAGCCACAGCCACCCTTTACGACATCTACGATGCAGCAGGAATGTGTTAGCAAATTGAATTTTGGCGCCAAGAAAACGATGATGCTAGCACAGCAGCTCTATGAAGGGCTGGATATGGGAGAACGGGGCCATGTGGGCTTGATTACTTACATGCGTACAGACTCGACACGTATTAATGATGATATGATACAAGCGGCGAGAGAGTTTATTACGGCAAACTACGGCGACGAATATATTCCGCCAAAAGCCAGAATCTATAAAACGAAGCAGTCCAGTCAGGACGCCCATGAAGCCATTCGTCCGACGTCGCTGGAATTTACGCCGTCTGTTGTCGCGCCGTATGTCTCACGAGATCAGTTACGGCTGTATACGCTGATTTGGAATCGTTTTTTGGCGAGCCAAATGGAAGCTGTCGAAACGGAACATATGGCAATTACGATTACGTGTGAACCCTATGAATTGCGGGCAGCCGGATATAAAGTGATTTTCAAAGGATTTACGGAATTATATGAAGATACCAAGAAAGATAAAACTTTGCGTGAACTGCCCCATATCGAACAAGATACAGTCGTACATAATCAGACTGTCGAACCGATACAGCATTTTACGCAACCGCCGGCTCGCTACACCGAAGCTAGCTTGATTAAGACGCTGGAAGAAAAAGGAATTGGCCGTCCGAGTACGTATGCACCTATTATGGACACGATTCAAAATCGTAATTATGTCGAAAAGAAAGATAAACAATTTGTACCGACTGAATTGGGAATTGTGATTGTCGATTTGCTGAAAAAATTCTTTGAACGCATTATCAATGTCGGATTTACGGCTCATATGGAAGAAGAACTGGATGCAATCGAACAGGGAAAAGATACGTATCAGCATGTACTGCAGGAATTTTATGATGTATTCAAGCCGGAAATGGATGTCGCCGAAACGCAAATGGAAAAGGTAACTGTAGCCGGGCAAGAATCGGGTCAGGTATGTGAACGTTGCGGGGCGCCGATGGTCTATAAGTTCGGTCGGTTTGGCAAATTCTTGGCATGCTCTAATTTCCCGGAATGCCGTAATACCAAAGCAATCGTAGAAGATTTGGGGATTACGTGCCCGAAATGCGGCAAAGGAACGCTAATTAAGCGAAAATCAAAACGGGGCCGTGTCTTTTATGGCTGCAGTGAATATCCGGCATGCGATTTCGTCTTGTGGAATCAGCCTGTCGATAAAAAATGCCCTATATGCGGCAGTATTATGATTGTCAAACATTATAAAAAAGGACCAGATAAAATTTTCTGCAGCAATGCAGAATGTGAAAATCATAAAAAGGGAGAAGTAGTGAATGAAGAATAGTGTACTTGTCATTGGTGCCGGACTGGCCGGTTCAGAAGCAGCCTATCAACTTGTCAAACGGGGAATCCCTGTAGAATTGGTGGAAATGCGTCCGGTCAAATCATCACCGGCCCATCATACACCGTTGTTTGCGGAATTAGTGTGCAGTAATTCCCTGCGGGCAGCGAATGTGGAAAATGCCGTCGGCTTGTTAAAGGAAGAAATGCGTCGTTTAGGTTCGTTAATCATGGAATCAGCAGATACCCATCGTGTACCAGCTGGCGGCGCACTGGCTGTAGACCGTGTTCCTTTCAGTCAATACATTACAGATACGTTACGCAATCATCCCTTGGTAACGATTCGGCAGGAAGAAATAACAACCTTGCCGGATGATCAAATTTGTATTGTTGCCACAGGACCTTTGACGAGTGATGCCTTGGCAGATACGATACAACAGATGACAGGTGCTGATTATTTCCATTTTCATGATGCAGCCGCACCGATTGTGACGGTAGAATCGCTGGAT
>CALBLM010000353.1 GCA_937895695.1 uncultured Megasphaera sp. | reverse complement strand
CAGCATCGGTCTGTAAGTTACCAAATAAGACGTTACTGGATGTACCGGAACCGGTGATGAAAGTACCGACCGAACCGATAAGCGGTGCAATAATCGGATACATCGTACCGGTTGCAGCAACCGCTGTAGCCGCAATATCGGATGTCATACCGCTGTAGCCCATGACTTTGGCTGTAGCAATGACAGCGATAATGGTAATGATCGTATTGCGAAGGCCTTTAATGGTTTGACCTAATACCGTAAAAATTTCTTTGAACGAAGCCGACTGGCAACGACCGCTGATGAATGCAGCTAAAAAGATTAATACACCTGGTGTAGCGAGCCATACAAAGGTATAGGGAGCAGCATTGGCGCCTGTATAAATAAGAACGGACGTCTTGATGGAGCTGAGCGGTACATTAATAGCGGGAACGAATTTGGAAGTAAGAAGGAGGAATACAAAAATCAAAATAAATGGTAAGCAAGCCAGTAAGCCGCCGTGGAGGGGAACATGGCCGGGATTAATATCCATGAAGTACGTCGGGTCGTTTGTAGGACGTAATTTTGCGTAAGCAACGATAATGGCCAAAATGACGATGGAAGAAATCATCACAGCGAGTTCCGGACCAGCAACCATGGAAATCAATAATTCCGGAATCGCTAAACCGAGACCGCATAATAACGTCAAGAGGAAAACACCTTTTAATGCTTTGATAGAACCACCGACAACAATAACCATCAAGAACGGCGAAATGATATTCAGCGGTAATAATTGCAAACTGATATACGTAGATAATGTGACTGGATCCAATCCGGTAAGATTAGCCAACGTGCTAGCCGGAATACCAATCGAACCGTATGTAGTCGGTACGGAGTTAGCAATTAAACAAAGTAAGATAGACTTAATCGGGTCAAATCCCAATGCGACAAGCATACTAGCCGGAATAGCGATTGCCGTACCAAAACCGGCCATGCCTTCCATAAATGCACCGAATCCCCAGCCAATGAGGAGGGCTAATACGCGGCGGTCTTTGCTGACCGTCGTTAGCATGTGTTTGATAATGTCCATGGATTTTGTATATACCGTTAAGTTGTATGTAAAAATAGCGGCAATAATAACTAACAAGATAGGCCAGCATGCCAGTGCAGCCCCTTCTACCGCAGCCGTGATGGCATCGGTGCCGGGCATATTATACTGAAGCAGAGCAACAGCAAATGAAATGAGCAAGGCAATGGGACAAGCTTTAAAACTTTGCATTTTTAAAAAGCCCAATGAAATAATGAGCCAAATAATAGGTGATAGTGCGAGCAAGAAAATCATAATAACCAGGAACCGTCCTTTCTAAAAATTATAAAGTGTGTGAAAAAATTCCTATACACAAAAAATAATTAATACTATTCACACACAAAAATACAGGATGAATAGTAAAAAAAATTAAGGTGTATATTCTAAAAAGCTATTATAAAAACAGTTTTTTAATTCAGATGAATTATACTAACAGTATACATAAAAGAAGCGCATAGTTCAATAGGAAATTGTATTCCATTATAGCATTAATAAAAAAGCGATAAATGGGTAAATATCAAGGGTTCTATGCATATTTGAGAGGTCATTATTATATTTTTAATGCAAAAAACGTATAATAAAAATTAAAAAATGGGCTATTTATATATTGACAAACGATAATTGTGAAAAAAATCCCTTTTAAAATGAAAAATAGGAACTTCCTACCATATCGATTCGAAAGTTCCTATTTTAGAAAAACGAGATGTATGTATTACGCAAAAAATTCAATAATCTTGTGAACGGCTAAGGCCATATGATTCGGATTTTGGAACGGATGATTAGCTCCTTCGACGGGAATAAATTCGATGACATTGTTTTCAGCAAATGCTTTAGAATCTGCAATCGGAATCATTTCATCTTTTGTCCCATGGAGAATTAACATGATATCCGCATAATCAAAATATTCATGCTTCATGACATCAAACTGATGCAAGTCGTCTAAAAAGGAACTATCAATTTTCATTTTGCGGTCAAAGCCAATTTGTATTTCCTTGCCTTTTTTGAGTTTGGCATGGTCTGCCGGCGTAATATACTGGGACATTGTTTCGTACATATGGATTGCCGGACAGCGCAATGCAATTTTGGTGAATGGATTGCCGACTTCAATCAGATAGCGCAACGTAATGTATGCACCAAAACTAGACGAATAGTTATAAATATATTTTGCCTGTAACGTGTCTTTGGCATACGTTGTTACGAATGTCAAATATTGCAGGCATTCCTGTATCGTCAGTTTTTTACGGGCATCGGCACCATGACAGGGCCAATCAAAGGCAATGACCGCATAGCCTTTGTATTTCGATGTCAAATGCTCGGCAAAATGAAGCGTACCGGCAGTTTCCTTATTACTGCCAAATCCGTGCGTGACGATGACAACATTGTCAAATGTACGCGTTGTTTTGTCATGGTCACTGCAAAGCAATTTGCAGCGGACACTATAGCCTTCTGTATTAATATCAAAATATTTTTCCATGTTACATATCTCTTTCCTGTTTTATATAGTTATATACAATATACATACGATGTTTAGTATAACACAAGAAGTTACCGTTGTGCCTGCTAGATGCAGAGAAATATGTAACAGATTAGAAGCCAATATTTTCGCCGACTAAAATGACCTTGATGCGGCCTGCCGGTGCGCAACGGCGTGTACGAACCATTTGATTGCAAATGCTATCGGGACTATTGCAGTCAGCACACATGCCGGTTACGGCACAAGGTGTTTTTTTGCTGAAACGCTGCATGTTCATCGGTGATGCGACGGTACGAGCACGGGAAATCGCTGTTTCCAGCGTAGGTTCGACTTTATTCATGCCAACAAGAACGATGACTTGTTTGGGTCCAAAAATCAGTGCGGCCACACGGTTTCCCGTACCATCAATATTATACAGCTGGCCGTCTTCTGTAGCGGCATTCGTACCCATAATATACGTATCGCATACTAACGCTTGACGAAGCAGTTCTTGCCGTTCTTCTGGTGTTTTTGCCGTATCGCGGTCAATGACCTGACGATGTTCCAATACATACGGACGCAGGCCGATATCATTAATCGACACAGAACCGCCCCACGATACGACATGGTCTTCAGGAATGAGGGAAATAGCTTTTGCTAACGCATCTTCCTTAGTAGGACAGTAGTACGCTTCAAAGCCGCGTTTGTTGAAATTTTCAGCAACTTTTGGCCCTTTTTTATCATACATTTTATACATCATGCTTGTTCTATCCATGATACATCCTCCTTATATAGATATACTAATTATATATAACATGTATACAGCATAAGCGTAGCGTATTTTAGCCTGTTTGACAATGGAAAAAATGAACAATCTGTTTAAAATCTTTATCAATCATGCTAATGGCATATCGTACTACTCGATAGTTGAAAAATCCGTATGAATTCTCATGATAAATATAAGAAGAAATGCAGATCCAGGTCTCTTATACATAGAGAGTATTATTTTTATCAATCAAGGAGGGATGAAATTCTATGAACCAATCCTACGGATACGTACGCGTCAGTAGCAAAGACCAACATGAAGTACGACAAATCAAAGCATTACAAGAGATGAACATTCCGGATCCTCATATTTTTATTGATAAGCAATCGGGAAAAGATTTTCAGCGACAGGCATATCAACAATTGATGGGGAAACTACGAAAAGATGACATCTTATATATCAAAAGTATTGACAGACTGGGGCGAAATTATAACGAAATTCAAGAACAATGGCGTATATTAACGAAAGAAAAAGGCATCGATATTGTTGTACTGGATATGCCCATTTTGGATACACGGCGGGGGAAAGATTTGATTGGGACGTTTCTCAGCGATGTTGTATTGCAAATCTTATCGTTCGTCGCCGAAAACGAACGTAACATGATTCGCCAGCGACAAGCTGAAGGCATTGCTCTTGCCAAAGCCAAAGGCAAAAAATTTGGCCGACCGGAAAAAGCATTGCCTGAGCATTTTGCAGATATCGTACAACAATGGGAAAAAGGAGACATCACCGGCGTCCAAGCAGCTAGAGAATGTCACATGCCGCTATCGACGTTTCGATACAAAGCCAAGAAATGGTTACAGAAATAATGGAATAAATATAAATAAAAGCGACATGCTGATAAAAAGAGAAACGATGGGCATGTCGCTTTTTCTATGTCTAAAAGAGTTGTTTTGTTTTTGGCATATTATGGCAATAAAGCGTACTTTATTGTAAGTGTAACATAAATTCTAATTTTAGACAAAAATGAATATTTCTAACTAAATACAACAAATTTATAGAATTTTATGCAATAAATACCCTGCTGTAACAACGTACACTTTTTGGTGAGGATTGTGACGTGAAGAAAAAAGTCCGTGGATACACGATAGATTTCATATGAATAGAAACAGAAAGGAGGTGTTTTGTTCGTGTTAGTCAATATACAAGATGACATGATTGAATTACAGAAACTAGGGTTATTGGATAAATTATTGGCAGATAAGACGACAAAAAGACATATTCTTTGGGGAACTAATGCGTATCGTGAGTATGGAGAACAGTATGCGAAATATTGTGAAATATTTGTAACACGTATTCTTTTTCATTCTTTTGATGTAATTAAAACCAGAGTAAGAAGAGATGTTAAACAGCAAGTCGGTCGGACGAAAATGCATGGGGAAGTATCAACGCCTCTATGGGTATGCAATAAAATGATTGACGCCATTGATTGTGATTGGTTTACCATGAAAACGCTTCCTATAGATGCTTGGCAACAGGTAGATACTCTTTTTCAGCAGACAAAAAAATCTTGGAAAACGTATGTTGATAATAAACGGCTAGAAATTACGTGTGGTGAAGCACCGTATCTCGTACAACGATATGATGGAACCAATGGAAACATGATACCTGTAGAAGAACGAAGGGGGGTTTTAGACAGGAAGCTCCATGTCATTTCTGAATATGTAACAACACGAGAAGAATGGATTTATTGGGCTACTCGTGCGTTAGAGGCAACGTTTGGATATGAGTATCAAGGAGATAATCTTTTGATTGCCAGAGTGAATGTTATCAAGACGTTTATTGAATTTTATACACATCGATGGAATGAGGTACTAGATGTCAACATTTTGAATCGATTGGCAAATAAGGTGACGTGGAATTTATGGCAAATGGATGGATTAACGGACACCATTCCTTGTCATATAGATTCTATGGAAGAAATCTCTCTTTTTGAGGAACAAATAAAAAACGTTACGCAATCAGTATGCAGGATATATGACTGGAGAAACATGAAGCAAAGTATTGTATTTGCAACAATGAAAGGCAGGCAGACTGGCATGAAATTTGATTATGTAATTGGGAATCCGCCTTTTCAAGAAGATACCAACGGGGCTGGTAGACAGGCAAGACCACTTTATAATTTATTTTTTGAACAGATAAAAGATACAAGGCCTAAAAGTATTTCTTTAATTACCCCATCACGTTGGTTTTCAGGGGGAATGGGATTGAATAAATTTAGAGAAGAAATGATGAATGATCGTTCTATAAAAGTGATTTTTGATTATACAAATGCTAAAGATTTATTCCCCAATAATAGTATTAGTGGTGGTGTGAACTTTTTTATATGGAAAAGTAATTATAAAGGAGATTGTAGATTCGTAAATACTACAAATGGTGTAAGAACAGAGTTAACACGACCATTGAATGAATTTCCGATACTAATTAGATATAATCAGGCTGTTGATATTATTCGCAAGGTAACATGTTGTACTTCGAATTATCTTACTGATATAGCAAGTGGATTAATGCCGTTTGGACTATCTACTAATTATCGTGGCAATGTGAATAAGTCTAATGATAATGAACTTATATTACATGCAACCGATGGATGCACATATATATCAAAAGTGGAAATTAATAAAGGTTTTGAATATATAGATAAGTATAAAGTATTAATAAGCAAGACAGGGGCAGAACATGCTGGGGAACCTAATAAAGAAGGAAAATTTAGAGTTATTCCGTCTTCATTAAAAGTTATTGGCCCTAATGAGATATGCACACATTCGTATTTTTTAATAGGGTCAAATGAAAAAAAAGAATTAGCAGAAAATACATGTAAGTATATGAAAACACAATTTGTTAGATTTTTAATGCTTATAACTATGAGTGGATTTGGATTATCAAAAAATACTCTTATTTTTGTCCCACTTCAAAATTTTTCAGAAAAATCCGATATTGATTGGTCTCAGCCTATACCCAATATTGATCAGCAATTATATAAAAAATATAAATTGACCCAAGAAGAAATCAATTTCATTGAAACGAATGTAAAGGAGATGAAATAGCATGGATATTCAAAAACACATTCATCCGTATAAACGGATTATTCCTATGATTTATGCGTATAACACTCCTGGTATTCCCTATCATGAAGGATGGACGAAGATTGGGTATACAGATAGGCAAACGGTTGAAGAACGTATAAAACAACAGACCCATACTGCCAATATCAAAACAAAATTAGCTTGGTGCGATAATGCGATGTATAAGGACGGCTCCGGTGAATATTTTCATGATTCTGATTTTCATGCGTATTTAACATCTAACAAAAAGGTGCAAAGAGAACCTAAGACAGAATGGTTCAAAATTACCGGCTCCATCTCTCAGCAATATTTTAATGAATTTGCATCTAAGAAATCCAAGGTTTCAGATACAGGAATTGAGTATACTCTGCGAAAAGAACAAGAAGAAGCGGTCGATATAACGGCTGCTTACTACAAACATGGGGGAGACGAATTTTTATGGAATTGTAAGCCGCGATTTGGCAAGACTTTATCGGCGTATGATTTAGTTAGGACCATGAAGTTTCAACGCGTTCTTGTCGTTACGAATCGCCCATCTATTGCCAATTCTTGGGCAGATGATTTTCAAACAT
>CALBLM010000352.1 GCA_937895695.1 uncultured Megasphaera sp. | reverse complement strand
CGAAGTAATACCCTGCCAAAGTGACGGCTGTGCTATCAAGGTGTTATGTTGGTATACGTACAGATGGGACATCAGCACTCCTCCAGCGACGGGCATCTTCCTTTTCCCGTCCTTCTCGCCGCGCTCGTATAGCAATCAGCTCTGCCGCAATACTAATGGCAATTTCTTCGGGCGTCGCCGCAGAGATTGGCAGACCAATGGGCGCATAACATTGATTAATTTCCTCTTCTGTAAATCCATCATTCCGCAGTTTCTTTCGTATCACCGCTTGTTTCGTACGACTGCCAATGACACCAAGATAATAGGGATGACAAGCCAGCATCTGCCGTTGTGCCTCATAGTCGCCAATATGGCCTCGTGTCATAATACATACATAATCATGGTTCGTTACGTGAACGACGTTCGATACGTCGTTAAAATCTGTTACGATCGTCTGTTCCGCTTGGGGAAATCGCTTTGGATTGGCAAATTCTTCCCGGTCATCAATGACCACACAGGAAAAGCCAACTTGAGTGAGTACCGGCACTAACGCTTGGGCTACATGACCGCCGCCAAAGACAAAAACGCGTCCTTCATACGCTAAAGGTTCTCGATACCAGCACGTCGTGCCTTCTCGTATTAAGCCGCTTCCCCGATATACCCATTTTGGGTTTGTCTTTAATGTATCAACCAATATACGGCTTGTTTCGGACGCACTGCATACTTGTATTTCTGCACCGACGACCCCCATGGTCCATTGCTGAGGCTTCGTCACATCGAATACGAGCCAAAGAGGGATATGCTGTTGCCGTCCTGCTACTATTTGTGTCAAACACGATAACACATGGGACTGAGACGGCGAGAAAAACTGACAAAATACGGTTACTTCACCGCCACATACAGCACCAATATCTGCCGCATCATTAGGATGCAATATATAGGATACTATCGTAGACACCCCTGTCTGCAACACGCGTTTTCCTTCTTCGCAGGCTTTATATTCCGCAATCCCGCCGCCAATGGTTCCTACTGTCGTTCCATCAGCTAACACTACTTGATGACTGCCCACACTGCGCGGCGTCGATCCTTGGCAATCAATGACCGTAAGGAGAACGGCATTTCTTTTTTCTTCCAATTCTTGTTTTAGACATTCAAATATATCTTTATTCATCACATAGTTCCTTATTCTTATTGATATAATAACAACACATCTTCCGGTCGTACGCCCAACGGGCTTTCCAATTGTAACGGCCGGTCCATCTTCGCAAATCGCCACCACACAGCCGGTGATGCATCGGTTTGCTGTTCATATCGAAATTTCACAATCCATTCAAAAGGCTGTTCAATTTCTTCTAGTACGCGAATGGGATACGCGTTTTCTGTTACGTTCTGATGAAAGGAATGGCCACGCACGCCAATAGCACATACCGTATCTTCTACAGGCTGACACGTCGTCAACAATATACCCCACGCAGGAACAAACACTTCATACGTTCCTCGTTTTTCTGCAGACACAATGTTCTTGCATCCTGTCAGCATGGCGGCCGCTTTCGTTTGGGGCTGTGCAAATACATCGGCTGTTTTTCCCATGACTTCCACATGCCCCTGATGTAATACGGCAATATGATCACACAACTGATAGGCTTCGTCTCGATTATGGGTTACAATGATACTATCCTTTTGAAATTGACGCAATATTTCTTTGATTTCGGTCATGACTTGTTCTTTCAAATAACTATCCAACGCACTAAAGGGTTCATCCAAGAGTAGCATGTCCGGTTCATTGACCAAAATCCGTGCCAAGGCGACGCGCTGCTGCTGACCGCCTGAAAGCTGCGCTGGTTTTTGCTTTTCTAGCCCTGTAAGGCGCATCCGTTCCATCATGGTATACAATGTTTCGTTGCGTTCCCTTTTAGCAACAGACTTACGAATGCCGCAGGCAATATTCTCTGCTACAGTCATATTGGGAAATAACGCATAGTGTTGAAACAAATAGCCGACACGCCGTTTTTGCACAGATACATTGATATGACTGATATGATCAAACAGCACGCATCCATTCAATGCAATATGTCCGGCATCAGGCTGTTCAATTCCGGTAATACACTGCAACGTCTTACTTTTACCAGAGCCCGATGCGCCCAATAAACCAAGGACACCACCATGCGTCTGAAAGGCAACATCTAAGTAAAACGTTCCCAACGCCTTTTGAATGGCTACATCCAAACTCATGATCAGCGTCTCCTTTCTCGACTTCGTTTTTCCATCATATTCACAGCAAGCAGCACAACTGCACTTATACCGATATTGACAAGGACCCAAATGAAAGCACTCGTATCTTCATTGGTTCGCCATAATTGATATACTGTCGTAGAAATGGTCGCTGTATTCTTCGGAATATATCCAATCAACATGCTCGTCGCCCCATATTCCCCCAAGGCTCTAGCAAAGGCCAGTACGGTACCGGCAATAATGCCTTGTTTACAATATGGCAAGCGAATATGTCAAAAAATAAACGTATCAGACAAGCCCAGCGTACGACCGCTCCAAGCCAGGGTCTCATCAAAACTTTCAAACGCACCACGAGCTGTACGGTACATCAGCGGAAAGGCTACGACTGCTGACGCAACTATGCCGCCGTACCACGTCATGACAAACTGAATGCCCCACTGCTGTAAAAATATCCCCACAGGATGGCGCAACCCAAATATAAGCAGTAGTATCCAACCGCAAACAGTTGGTGGCAGCACTAGTGGCAAAGTCAAGATAACATCTAATACACCTTTTAAAAATCGTGGTGCTTTGGCTACATAATAGGCCATGGCGATACCGCTAAAGAATACGATAATACAGGAAATGGTGGCAATACGCAAGCTATTCCAAAGGGGATACCAATCCATACGTCATCATCCTTATTGTATCGGGCTGAAACCTACGCTAGTAAAAATCCGCATCGCTTCATCCCCTTGTAGATATTGTAAAAATTCTTTTGCTTCTTTCAGATGTGTACTGGTTTTCAACACGGCTGCCGGATACACAACTTGTCCACACATTTCTTTGGTCGCTCTGTCGATGGGAGATAATTGAGCACTATACGCATCAGTCGCATAAATAATGCCGCAGTCAGCACTACCTTCTTTGACCTGCGTCGTAACTTCTTTTACGTTAGAACCATATGTAATATGGCCGGCACTGGCAATCGCGTTTTCATCCAAGTGATAAAATGTAAGAATTTTCTGCGTATATTGGCCAACAGGTACATCACGATTACCCATAGCCAATCGAATGGTACCTGCTTTTAATTTATCTGCCATATCGTTAAAGCTTGAAATATGTTTAGGGTTGCCTTTAGGTGTAACGAGAACTACTTTATTTTCCAATACATTTACGCGTGTACTCGTATCTATAAAATCAAGTTTTTCCGGATTGGCTTTTTCATCTTGTGACGCATCGAGCTGATTCATCTGTTTTTGTGCTGCCGAAATAAACACGTCACAGTCTGCGCCATTTTGAATTTGTGTTTTTAATGTTCCTGACGAATCATAATTACATGTAATATCTACATTGGGATGCTCTTTTTTATATGTTTCTGCAATTTGATTCATCGTTTCTGTCATGCTGGCTGCTGCAAAGACCGTCAACTGTACGTGGTCTTGGGGTGTCTTTGGCTGTTCTTTTTTATCCAAAGCACAGCCTTCTAATACACCGACTACCAAAGCTGCTGTGAATGCCCAGCCCAATACGTGGGGCCATTTCATAGCTATACACCTCTTTGTTTAAAAAATTTCATTACCTTGCACATTCCGTTACTTCTCCGCGCAGCAAATCCATGCCATGAGGAATGGTATCTAAAAAAACAGCCATACATTCTCGGCAGGCTTTGGGACTGCCTGGCAAGTTGATAATTAACGTTTTGCCACGAATCACACTAACAGCTCGTGACAGCATAGCTCGTTTGGTAATAGCCAATGACGCACTGCGCATCGCTTCGGCAATACCCGGCACCAATCGCGTTGCTGCTGCTAGTGTCGCCTCCGGCGTCACATCTCGTGGTCCAAATCCCGTACCGCCTGTCGTCAAAATGAGATCCAGCTGCCGTTGGTCTGCCAACCGAATGAGTTGTTGCTTTAATGCCTTTTCTCCATCGGGAAGCAACAATGTTTCCACAACGTCATAGCCATAGTCTTTTAGCATTTGCACAATGGCCGGACCGCTTTCATCGACTCGTTCACCTCGGCTGCCTTTATCGGATAACGTGATGACTGCGGCCTGATACGGGCGTTTTCCCTGCCACGGCACGATTTCCATCGTGTCTCCCGGTCGGATCATGCCTTCATGGAGAACTTTAGCAAACACCCCTTCCCGCGGCATAATACAATCGCCAACTACTTGGTAAATCGCACAATGCTGATGGCATTCTTTGCCAATTTGGGTCATTTCTAACCGTACATCACCACACTGCAGCCATGTTCCTACAGGTAACGCAGAAAAATCAATGCCGCTGACGACAAGATTTTCGCCAAAATCTCCATAGGCAAGGGGAACACCACGCTGACGAAATGCTTCTATTTTTTCTAACGAAAGTAAACTAATTTGCCGATGCCAATGTCCGGCATGAGCATCGCCTTCAATA
>CALBLM010000351.1 GCA_937895695.1 uncultured Megasphaera sp. | reverse complement strand
GATGGTCGATATACCCATCTTATCAAAAATCATGGCAGCTTCATTCATGAGAGCAATATTGATATCACGCTGCGTGTTTTCCAATAATTTTGCCGCTTCAGCTACTTTGATAGAACTTACCTGATGCGTATGATCCACAACCAGTTCATATACCTTAGCAATTTCGTTGCATACGTCTTGATTCACGCCTGAAACAATTTTGCAAATATTTTTCAGGGTATGTACTTTATCACCCGGATTAATCCGTTCTGGTGAATATCCGACAAAAAAGTCAATACCGCAGCGCATTCCTGATTCACGTTCTAGTTCAGGTATGCATACTTCTTCCGTCACACCGGGATATACCGTCGATTCATATACAACAATGGAGCCACCCCTAAGATGCTTGCCAACTATACAACTGGCTTGCTGAACAAAGGTCAAATCAGGTGTACAATCTTCTTTAATCGGCGTCGGAACGGCAATAATAAAAAAGGAAGCCCCATGTAGTGTTTCTGCATCATTTGTAAATTCTATCGTTGTTTCTTTTAACGCATCGCTGCCAACTTCCCCTGTCCGATCGATATGCGATCGTAACGCAGCTATTTTTTCCGTATTAGAATCATACCCAATTACACGAACCTTGTTTGCGAATGCAACAGCCAATGGCAATCCAACATATCCCAATCCAATCACAGCAATACATGATTTTTTATGCGTCAGTAATTTATACGTTTCTATTGGTATCACTCCCATCTTATCTAAATGTGTTTCCGAAAAGGTATATATATGATACCCCCTCTATTATACTATCTATGATACTTTCAAAATGCATGATTGTAAAGATGATATTATCATAACCAATGGGCATTTTCGTATATATAAAAAAATATCTGTCTACCTTTCTGTATAAAAAGATAAACAGATATTGTATTTTATTCTATTTTTGCTTTCGCTATAGTAAACCAAAAGGTGACGCCATCATCCGTGTTATACACTCCATACGTTTGGTCATGCAACTTAACCAATTCTGCCACAATGCCCAATCCCAGGCCATGGCCACCAAAGGTACGCTGTACATTACGGCTTCTTGCCGTGTCTACTTTATAAAAGGGCTCCCAAATACGCTGTTGATATTCTTCAGGAATCTGAATCCCTTGATTATGAATATATACTTTGTATTGTTGTCCTATATCTTCAGCAAGAACCGTAATTTTTTTTCCCTGCGGTGTATAGTCAATGGCATTGCTCAAAAAATTACTCATAATACAGTCTATTTGCTCCGGATCGCCATAGGCTGTCATATCTGATGGCAAGTTCCAAGTCATGGTAATGTCTTTTTTTCGCACCGTTCGCGCAAATCGTGCTTTGGCTTCATCAACAAGCGCACCAAAGTCAAAGGCCATTTTTTCCAGTTTAAACGCGCCCGTTTCCAACCGCGATAAATTGAGCAGACTTTGAACTAAGTTATCCATTTTTATTGTTTCATTTTGAATGACCTTACAGTATCGCTGTCGTGTTTTTTCATCACTTTGCAAGCTGTCTAATCCTTCTGCATATCCTTGTATGATCGCTAGCGGCGTTTTTAATTCATGCGATACTGCAAAGATAAACGACTTTCGCATATGTTCTACTTCTTTGGCCTTATCCAACTGCTGTTTAAGCTTGGCATTCGATTTCTGTAATTCATCCAATGCCTGATTCAACTGGTCTGACAGTGTATTAAGACTATTGCCGAGTTCGCCGATTTCATCGGTATTATTACCGCGCCATTTTTGAGTAAAGTTCAAATGCGTCATAGCAACGGATATTTTTTTTAATTCTAGTAAAGGTTTTACCATTTTATTAGTTAATAAAATGGTTCCGATAACAGCAATAATCAGCCAAATAATGCCACAGGTAAAGATAAAATGCTGGACAATGCCAATCGTCTTCTGCATGGGAGCAACGGGCTGACTAATAAGCACATAAGACGGTCCTTCAATACGGGAAATCAGGTTAAAATACTGAAAGGTTTCACTCGGTCGATAATATTTTACCTTTCCCAGCTCGTCTTCATCCGGCTGACGTCCCTTCAGCAAATCGAGCATCTCTTGAATATGTTTAGGCTGAATAACATTCTCTTGATGTGCTTTGGCTTCTGCCTCTTTTCCGACTGCGACAACCACATTTTGACTATTTTTTGGAGGACCAATAAAAATACGCCGTCCCGGCCGTGATGAATACACGAGTTGGCTGTTATCAATAATAAGAATTTCAGCGCCTATGTTTTGACTGATGAGGTCAAATTGATTTTCGCCATCCATCTGTTTTTCTTTATAAATCTCGCTGATTTCTTTACTAGCTTCTATCATACTATCTTTTTTCATCGAATAAAAAAAATGATTAAAGCCAAGTCCAATTGCCAGCATCAACGTAAGGACAAAAAACAAGGTAAAGCCGATAACATATAGGCCTGATTTCATGCGAAGCGATAATCGTATCATTTAGCATCATAGCGGTATCCGTAGCCGCGCACGGTTTGAATATACTTGCCTTTATCTCCTAATTTAATACGCAATCGATTGATATGTGTATCCACAGTGCGTAAGTCACCGTAATAATCGTAATTCCATACTTTATTAAGGATTTGCCGACGACTGAGTGCTTTACCGGCATTGGTAACCAAATAGGTCAATAAATTGTATTCTGTCGGACTGAGATCAATATTTTTGCCGTCTAACACAACTTGGCGTGCTTCTTGATCTATCGATACGCCATCTGCTGCCGCCGTAATTTCATTTTCTTCTTTTTGTGTACGCCGTAGCAACGCTTTTATCTTGGCAACCAAAATTTTAGGGCTGAATGGTTTCGTAATATATTCGTCAACACCCAAATCATAGGCAAAGAGCTGATCGATTTCTTCCCCTTTCGCTGTCAACATCATAATAGGGACTGAAGATTCCCGACGAATTTCCCGACAAACCGTCCAGCCATCATATCCCGGCATCATGACATCCAATAATACTAAATCCGGATGCTGGTCATGGTATATCTGCAAGGCTTCCTTACCATCTGCAGCCTCCAACAGTTCATATCCTTCAGGCTGTAAAAAATCAATAACCAGTTGACGCATCAATTGTTCGTCATCTGCTATCAATATTTTTTCCATCTCATGGTCCTCCCTTTTTTCTCACTAATCGGTAGTTTTCGTTATGCTTTGAACATCCGGAAGCTGTTGCAGCCAATACGAAATAGGCTTGTCTTGTATCTGTAAGGCCGGCGCAATTTCCTGTAACGGCACAAGAACAAAAGCTCGTTGCGTAATATATGGATGCGGTATTTCCAATCTATCCGTATGACTAACGACATCATCACTATAAACAATATCAATATCTATTGTACGAGCTCCCCATTTTTCATGACGCACGCGCCCCAGTTTTTGCTCTATCTCTTGGCAAACCGTCAAGAGAGATACTCCGGAAAGATTAGTTTCTACTATACAAGCCATATTTATAAACGCCGGCTGATCTAATTTTCCCCAAGGCGGTGTTTCATAAAACGAAGATACGGCCGTTACGCACAGCGAAGTATTGTCTCGCAACAGCATAATAGCTTGATGCAGGGTCTGCTCCCGATATCCTAAATTAGCACCCAAACTTAAATAATACTTATGCATGACGCGTCCTTTCTATCGTTACGGATACATCATGAATGGGGCCGCCAATTGGCGCATGCGGTTTGTGTACCGTAATGGTTACAGCATCTACGGCAAACTGTGTCAGTACCGTATCAGCAATCACTTCAGCCAATCGTTCAATAAGCTGATATTTTCTCGTTTCAACAATATTCTGAATCACCGCATATACCTTGCTGTAATCGACTGTATCCGTCAATACGTCACTAGCTCCGGCGGCAGCTAAATTCATGTTGAGAACGGCATCGACGTAAAAAGGCTGCCCATGCTGTTGTTCTTCTGCCAAGCAACCATGATATCCATAAAACGCCATGCCCTGCAATGTAATTGTATCCATACTTATCCTTTCTGAACAGCATCACTGTGCTGTCCGGCCATGAGCATATCCCAGGCTTCTTTATAGGCTTCCGTGCCAGCTGCCAAGCAACCGCAAGATGATGCCGTAATAATATTAGAATCCGATGCCAACGTATTGCGCATAGTCAGACAAAGATGCGTTGCCTGTACAATAACCAATACCCCTTCCGGCTGTAATCCCGTATTGATAGATTGACAAAGCTGCTCTGTCAATCGTTCCTGCAGCTGCGGACGGCGAGCCAATATATCAACAGCCTGCACAAAATGTCCAAATCCGGCAATGCACCCATGCTTGGGATAATACGCAATATGGACCGTTCCAAAAAAGGGCAGTAAATGATGTTCACACATAGAATGAAACCGAATATTCCGAACAGCCACTAATCCATTGGTCTGCGTCCGAATCGGATTTTCCCATTCTGCATCGGGATTTTCTGTAAGGCCGGAAAAAAATTGGCCAAATGCCTCAGCAACTCGATAGGGCGTTTTTTCCATGCCCAATGCTTTTATATCTACACCTAATGCATCTAAAAATTGTGCCATCGCCTGGATAGCTTTTTCATTAACATCCTGTTTATTCATTCACTCCGTCTTGCTCCTTTTTATGTATTACTCTATTACATCCATATATTTTTTATTATTATAAAACTTACAGTACATAGTAATATGCCAAAATAAAAATAAATCCACCGACAATGATAAAAAATGGACTGGCATACTGCTGCCAAATATTTTGTTCATGATATAAATAAATTTCATCCGGATTCGCCGGATTATACCGCACGTCAACCGCATCGCCGGCTACACTCTGCCATTCTGTATTGCCAATCTTATATTTGCTTTGGTATGTTTGATGGTCGACTGTAAATTCAACAACAGGATAATACAAATTACCGCTTTTCATTTGTTTCTCTTCAAAGCCCAGTAATTTTCCTGTCGTCGCCGCAGTACAGTGTCGTGTCAATGCCCGTAATTTCCAACCATGATATGCACCTACTATAATAAATACGATGCCGATCACAGCGGGTATATAATACAACATACTCATGGTATATTCCTCCTAATCAATGACTATGATGCCATATGAATGCGTTTGGCAATGCGATAGGCAATTGTCCCTCCCAGTACGCCTGTGACTAATTGGGGCCAACTCATGCTCATCAGTATCATATGCCGCACGGTTTCCGGAAAGTCTATGCAGCCAAACAATATATAAAATGCACTATAGATAGCAACCATTTTACAGCATGCTGCTCCATATAAACCAAGCAGACGATACGCACGCAGCAGATAGATAACGCCAACAAATATGCTATTTCCTACAGCTGTCGGAAAAATAAACGGAAAAAATGGCAGCATACCTTCCAGCCAAGCAAATACGGGCGTAATACAAGCAACAACCAATCCGGATTTCCAACCAATTTTTAAAACAGCTAAGGCCAAGCATGCATTGACAAGAGAACCAATTAAAAACATGCTTATCTGCGGCGGTATGGGAAACAAAAGCCGCATTCCCTGCAAAAGCAAGGTAACTGCCAATATCAGCCCGGTTCGCGTAACAATCGTTATCAACCTATCATTCATGTGTTCTATCCCTACCTAAATTTACAAAATTTGGTATAATAAATACATCTATTTATTATACCATAGAGTATCTAATAGATTCTATGTCTTTGTCATTAATTTATTGTATCGTCAGAGGTGCCAGATGTCAAAACGTTTTATTCATTCTATCAATTATATGCGAGGCCTTTGTATGCTCGGCGTCATCGCTATTCATGTCGGGTCGGTTGCCATTGTCAATCCTACGCCGAATTTAGGACTCGTCGCTATTCTAGAAATCTTATCTCGCTTTTCTGTACCGGCATTTTTCTTTTTATCTGCCTTCGGTATGTTTTATAGCCAGCCTTTATCCCAGCCTTTTAATTACAAGGACTATTTACGTCGTCGAGGTCGTACAGTGTTCGTCCCTTATGTAGCTTGGTCATTGTTTTATATGGTCTATGTATCCGTATTAAGTCATAATTTTACGGTATTTCAGCCGGTAA
>CALBLM010000350.1 GCA_937895695.1 uncultured Megasphaera sp. | reverse complement strand
ATTCTTTTATTGCTTTGGCTGTCATGCATCGGGAGATGTCTTTAAATTTGTGATGATGAAAGAAAATCTTTCCTTTACCGAAGCCGTATCCAGACTGGCCGAACGAGTCCATATTGCTTTGCCGGCTGTGGAAAAAACAGCCCAAGAAGTCGAACGGGACAAGCTGATGCAGCGACTGTATACTATCAACGAAATGGCAGGAAACTTTTTTCATAATTGTCTGATTCAAACCCATTATGGACAACCGGGTTTGGCTTATTTTCACAGACGCCATGTATCGGATGAGACGATTCGTGAATTTAAACTGGGGTTTGCACCGGACAGTTGGAATAAACTGACAGATGCTTTTATGAAAAAAGGCATAGCTGGCAAGGATTTGGTACGGATAGGCTTGGCAAAAGAAAAAAACGGTCATTTTTATGACGCGTTCCGCAATCGGGTCATGTTTCCCATTCGCGATGGGCGCAGCCGTATTGTTGGGTTTGGCGGTCGTGTCCTGGATGACAGTAAGCCAAAGTACTTAAATTCACCGGAAACTCCTATTTTTAATAAACGCCGTCTCCTCTTTGCAATGGATTTGGCACATAAAGCGATCTATGAACAAGGATGCGCCGTATTGGTAGAAGGCTATATGGATGTCGTCGCAGCGCATAACCATGGCATTCATAATGTTGTCGCTTCACTGGGAACAGCATTTACGCCGGAACAGGCACGGCTGTTGCAACGGCAGGCCCATGAATTGGTTCTCTCGTATGATATGGACGGGGCCGGCAGGCAGGCGACGTTGCGAGCAATGGAAATTGTCCGTGGCATGAGCCTAGCGGTTCGCGTGGTATCCTTGCCTCAGGGTAAAGATCCGGACGAATATATCAATACAGCCGGGCCGGACAAATTTCAAGATGCCGTACATAACGCACCGAATGTCTTGGATTATATGTTACAAACAGCATGCAAGCAGTTTGACCGTACGACCTTGGAGGGAAAATCATCGATTACAGCGATGGTACTGCCGGCACTGGCAACAGTTGACAACCGGGTAGTACTGGAAGCTTTTTTGAGTAAAATGGCTTCACAGCTCAAAATTGATGATAATGCCGTCCGCAGCGAGTTTAATAAGTATATAGCCAAGCATCCGGAATTGGGACAGCAGCAAGTCGTTGTCTCCGCTTCGGTGTCCCACGAAAATGCGGCAGCCCGTGGCAGCGGTGCTATGGCAGTAGCGGAAGAAAATATTTTGCGGTTTCTGTTGGAAAAACCT
>CALBLM010000349.1 GCA_937895695.1 uncultured Megasphaera sp. | reverse complement strand
CAATGCTGTATACAAACGCATTGCCTCATGCTGCAAAAAATCATCGTCAGCCTGTGCCAGCAAGGCTAGCCGGTTTAAATCGGCAATAATCGCCGGATTATATTGCTTTAAGTACGGCAGTAACTGCAGGCGAATGCGATTTCTCGTAAATACATCAGAATCATTTGTTTCATCATGGCAAGGACAAAGCTGCCGTTTTTCAATATACTCGTCAATCTCCTGTCGTGTCAAGTCCAACAGGGGACGAATAATATCTCCGCTTTTCGGCTGCATCCCCTTTAATCCAGATAATCCGCTGCCGCGCAGCACATGGAGCAATACCGTTTCAGCCTGATCGTTTTGATGATGGGCGACGGCAATCGCCTGGGCCTGCCATTTTTTGGCTTCTTGCCGCAGCAGCCGGTATCGTTCGTCCCGTCCGACAGCTTCCAACGATTGATGCCGCTGCGCCGCGATAGCCGGAACATCGCTATAACAGCACACAAATTCGCACTGTCTTTGCAATGCTTCCTGTTGGACCCGTTTTACTTCGGCATCTGCCGTTTTTCGAATTCCATGATGGACATAACAAACAATCAACCGCAAGTGATGCGAAGGCATTAAAGCTGCTAAGATGTCCAGCAACGCCAAGGAATCAGGACCGCCGGAACACGCAATCACTAGGGTATCGCCATCATTAAATAATTTTTCTTGACGGCAAAATGCAGCTGTTTTTTCTATGATATTCATTATATATCCTTATATTCTTGCCAAGTACAGGCGGCATCTTGAAAGGCTTCCTTATAAAAGACACCTTCCAATAAATCTTGTTCACTCATTGTAACAGATTCTATATGATACTGCTGCAAGAAAGACTGTAAAATGGCTAAGCCTGCCAATATAATGTCACTGCGTTTTGGCTGCAGCCCCGGCACATGCCGCCGTTCTTCCGGCGTCATCTGAAGCAGTCTGTCTATCTGTCTTGTTAATTGGTCTTGATGAACGACATAGCCCGTAATCTGAGACGGATCATATATGGCCATGTGCTGCTCCATTGCTGCCAGCGTCGTCAAGGTGCCGCCTACGCCGATGACGATATCCGGTTTTTGCTTCATCGGCAGCCATTGGGCAGTGCAGTACGAACGAACCGCATCGACCGCTTCTGCTGTCCATGCACTGTCCTTTGTCAATCGCACAGCCCCGACAGGATAACTATGCGACCATTGTACGTTTCCCTTTCTTCCCACGGCTACTTCACTGCTGCCGCCGCCAATATCAAGGACAGCGACACAGCCGTCTTCCTTGGCTGCAGCACCGCAAAAACTAAATGATGCTTCTTCCGTGCCGGTAATCGCCCGGCAGTGCCAGCCAAAACGGGAACGTATTTCTGCCAAAAAGGCCTGTCCGTCTACGGCTTCTCTGACCGCACTGGTTGCCACAGCACATACGGGCACATCGTGAAGCTGCTGCTGCCACACTTCTATGGCCT
>CALBLM010000348.1 GCA_937895695.1 uncultured Megasphaera sp. | reverse complement strand
CGAGCAGTGAATAGCTGGCTTTGATCAGGCGGTCTAAGCCAGATTCAGAAAGCCCTAATTCTTCCAAGAAAACAGCAGCTTCATCGTCCGGAAGTTCTGCGATTTCTGCTTCAATTTTTGCAGAAACAGCGACAACTTGTGCCCCTTCTTTGGTTGCATATTCTTCGACTCGTTTTACATTGGCGTTGGCATGGGGATCGCCAGCTTCATCTTCAGAAACATTGGCAATGTAAATAATCGGTTTTAATGTTAGAAGATTTAATTCTTTGATAAGGGGCAATTCATCTTTCGTTAAGCCCACTTTGCGGGCCGGTTCGCCGTCTTCTAATGCTGTTAATACCTTTTTGATAACAGCATATTCAGCTTTAGCCGCTTTATCGCCGCATTGCGCTACTTTGGCAATGCGATCGGCGCGTTTCTGCGTTGTTTCCAAGTCAGCCAGGCAGAGTTCTGTATTAATCGTTTCAATATCTCGAATCGGATCGATAGAACCGTCTACGTGGGTAATGTTGGAATCTTCAAAGCAGCGAACAACTTCGGCAATGGCATCGGTTTCACGAATGTGGCTAAGAAATTTATTTCCCAAGCCTTCGCCTTTCGATGCGCCGGCAACTAATCCTGCAATATCAACAAATCGCATGACAGCAGGAATCGTTTTTTTAGGATGATACATATCGGTTAAGATTTGGATACGTTTGTCAGGAACTTCAACAACCCCGACGTTTGGTTCAATGGTGCAGAATGGATAGTTAGCTGCTTCTGCGCCAGCTTTGGTAATGGCATTAAAAAGGGTGCTCTTGCCGACATTCGGCAAGCCGACAATGCCGACTTCCAGATTGGTACTCAATGGTTAAACCACCTTTTATTTTAATAATTTTAAATCAGCAATACGTTTTACCGCTTCGATTGTGTTTTCTTTTGTGCCGAATGCGGTCAGGCGTAAATATCCTTCGCCGTGCGGGCCAAAGCCAACGCCTGGTGTCGTAACGACATTTGCTTTTTCAAGAAGCAAATCAAAGAAATCCCAGCTCTTCATGCCGTTAGGTGTTTGTACCCAAGCGTATGGAGAGTTCGTTGCGCCGTATACGGTATATCCAGCTTTTGTCAATCCATCACGAATAATGTGGGCGTTTTCCATATAGTAATTTACGTCAGCCAAGCATTGTTTCTGACCTTCCGGGCTGTAATATGCTTCGGCAGCTCGCTGTACAACATATGGCGTGCCGTTGAAGAACGTGCACTGACGACGATTCCAGAGGGGATTCAATTCAACAGGCGTACCGTCTTTTTTGTAGGCAACACATGTTTTAGGAACGACAACATAGGAGCAGCGTGTACCCGTAAAACCAGCGCATTTGGAATAGGAACGAAGTTCGATTGCTACTTCTTTCGCCCCTTCAATTTCAAAGATACTGTGTGGCACATTAGGTTCTGTAATATATGTTTCATATGCAGAATCATAAATAATGATAAAGTTGTTTTCCTTGGCGGCTTTAACCCAATTTTTCAATTCTTCCGTCGTCATAGCTGTACCGGTAGGATTGGATGGATTGCAGAGATATACAATATCTACTTTTTCTGTCGGCGGTTCTGCTTTAAAGCCATTTTCCGGAGAGCAAGGAAGATATACAACACCATCATAAATGCCTTTTTCTTCATTCCAATTGCCTGTATGACCGCTCATAACATTAGAATCCAAATATACGGGGTATACCGGATCGGCAACAGCAAATTTTAAATCACTGCCGAAAATTTCTTGAATGCAGGCAACATCTGTTTTAGCACCATCACCGACGAATACTTCATCGACATCGAGGTGAATGCCACGTGTTTCATAATCGCCTTTTATAATAGCTTCGCGCAAGAAATCGTAGCCTTGTTCCGGACCGTAGCCGCGGAATGTTTCGGCCTTTCCCATTTCATCGACAGCTTTATGCATCGCTTCGATAATAGCAGGAGCAAGCGGACGTGTAACGTCGCCAATACCAAGACGAATAATATTTGCATCAGGATGTGCTTTAGAAAATTCGGTAACTTTTTTTGCAATCGTAGCAAATAAATAATTACCTGGGAGTTTCAAATAGTTTTCATTTACATGAGCCATAATGGGTGTGTCCTCCTTATATAACATCTGATTATGTTAACACTATCTATTGTACTACAATACAGATATATTGAAAAGATATGCCATTTATCCATCATTATGAGAAAATAAAATGGTATCTATTTATAAGACGAATTGACATGACGATTATTTATGCGACATATATTTCGTTAAGGCCGTACGGTTGGTAATGCCTAATTTTTTATATAAATGGCTTAATGTTTTTTTTATGGTAATTTCAGCTACGTTTAGGATAGTGGCGATTTCTTTATTCGTTCGGCCTTCAGAAACTAATTTGGAGACTGCCAGTTCTCGTGGTGACAATGGTGTTTTTCGATGATGAAGCCAGTTGAAATTACGACTGCCATAATCCACAGCAAATAGTTCGTTTTCCTTTAACGGGTTAAATGACAGGGATGTATACAGATAGGCTAATTCCCACCCTATCTGATTACGAGATGCAGGATTACGACGGAAAATAAAGACACAGCGTTGATGTTCGGCTAAATATAGAGAGGTCGATGCTTTTGTTTTTATTTCGGATGTATATTGGCAAAGCCAATAGTTTGTACCTAGTGAACGGACAAGATGATGTTCGTTTTGTATCGTACAAGGTACGAGTTGTTCTTTTCCTTTTAAAAATGTATTAGCTACGGCCGTGTATCCGGTGAGGCACATATGTTTTCCTGTACCAACCCAAACAATATCATCGGCTAACGATTCCACCAGTGGCTGAATATCATTTTTTTCAAAATACGAATATAAGATATGGCGGCTTAATTGTGTTAAAATAATTTTTTCTGTATTCATGCTGTAATTCCCCCCTTATCATACAGTATGAAACGAGTGGTCAGTTCTTAAATATAAAATAAATTATTCGTATTACACTTAATATATTATCATATAAAACCAAATAACGACAAATTT
>CALBLM010000347.1 GCA_937895695.1 uncultured Megasphaera sp. | reverse complement strand
GCAAACCAAATAAGTTGCCGCTGCTAAAAAGATTTTCAATGACTGAGGCGTCTACCCCTGGAACAGGGATATGGACACCTAGTCTGAAAATTATGAACATAATCAAGGTGAAGACTGCGCGTTTCCGAAACTCCGGTACGTGCAGTACATTCTGGATGCTATCTAACACCTTAGATCACCCCTACTGTTCTGCTACCGGTTCTTCTCCCGGTACTACAACCTTACCACCTGCAGCTTCGATTTTAGCTTTAGCAGATTTAGTGAAGCCGTTAGCTACGACAGTGAGTTTCTTTTCAATTTCACCATTGCCAAGGATACGAACGCCGTCGCGGACATTTTTAAGGATGCCAGCTTCTACTAAAGCAACGGGATCAACAGTCGTGCCGTCTTCAAAGCGGTTGAGTACAGAAACGTTAACTTCTGCATATTCTTTAGCCCAAATATTCTTGAAACCGCGTTTTGGGAGCAAACGATACAACGGCATCTGGCCGCCTTCGAAGCCCGGGCGCTTACCGCCACCGCTACGGGAGAGCTGACCTTTCATACCTTTGCCAGCCGTTTTACCATTGCCGGAGCCAATACCACGGCCAACACGGTTGCGTTTTTTCTTGGAACCAGGAATAATACTCATTTCATGAAGTTTCAATTCAGCGCACCTCCTTCTATATTAAATTTCTTCTACTTTTACTAAGTGTTCTACTTTATGAAGCATTCCTTTAATCTGAGGAGTAACTTCTTTTACTACGCTGGAGTTCGTCTTATGGAGACCAAGAGCAACGATCGTTGCACGCTGATCACCAGGACGGCCTGCGAGACTCTTAACGAGTGTAACTTTTACTTGAGCCATCTTGTGTATCCTCCTTATTAACCGTAAATTTCTTCTACAGTTTTGCCACGGAGTTCAGCAACTTTATTGACATCCTTCAAGCGGCTCAATCCTTCGATAGTTGCCTGAACCATGTTATTCGGGTTAGAAGAACCAATGGATTTTGTCAAGATGTTGCGTACGCCAGCCAATTCCAATACGGCACGTACCGGACCGCCAGCAATAACGCCAGTACCTTCTGCAGCCGGTTTCAAGAATACTTGGCCAGCACCGAAAATACCTGTGACCTGATGAGGAATAGAACCGTTTTTCAATGCAACGGTAATCATATTTTTCTTAGCGTCTTCAACGCCTTTACGGATTGCTTCTGGAACTTCGCCAGCTTTGCCTAATCCTGCGCCTACTTTGCCATTGCCGTCACCGACAACAACCAAAGCACTGAAGGAAAAACGGCGGCCGCCTTTAACTACCTTAGCAACACGGTTGATGAATACGACATTTTCTTGTAATTCGAGACCTGCATGGTCGACTTTTGCCATGTGTTATTTCCTCCTTGATTAGAATTTTAAGCCAGCTTCACGAGCTGCTTCTGCAAGAGCAGCAACACGGCCATGATAAATGTAACCGC
>CALBLM010000346.1 GCA_937895695.1 uncultured Megasphaera sp. | reverse complement strand
GCATTAGGCATGTCCTTATCGATGGATCAGCAGCGCGATGCCATTCGTGTAAAATCACAACAGTTACTGCCGTTGACAACAGGCGTGCTGCACGCAGCAATCGCGAAATGGCTGGATTCGATTGGGATTGATAATGAAGGGGAAATCACTGAGAAAATTAGTCGTGCCTATATGGATGCCTTGACAAAAGCTAAGCTTTCTGGAGAAGCGGCTGTACTGCAGCAACAGATTTTGGCACATAAAGAACATATTATCAAGAAAACCATATGGATGTATGGCGGTGATGGTTGGGCTTATGATATCGGGTATGGTGGTTTGGATCATGTGTTGGCAATGAATGCCAATGTTAATATTATGCTTGTGGATACAGAAGTATATTCCAATACGGGCGGTCAGTCTTCCAAAGCCACCCCGGTAGGAGCGGTAGCTCAGTTTGCAGCTTCGGGTCGCAAGTTTAATAAGAAAGATTTGGGCAGATTGATGATGACATATGGCCATATATACGTAGCGCAAGTTGCGTTGGGTGCCGATCCGAATCAACTGATTAAAGCGATTAAAGAAGCCGAAGCGTATAATGGACCGTCTATTTTGATTGCCTATTCACCGTGCATTAATCATGGTATCCGTGGCGGTATGGGCAATGCACAGACGGAAATGAAACGAGCTGTAGAATGCGGATATTGGCATTTATATCGCTATAATCCCTTGCTCAAACAGCAAGGCAAGAATCCATTTATCTTAGATTCTAAAGAACCGAAAGAATCATTCCGTGACTATCTGATGGGAGAAACACGGTATGCGGCGTTGACACGAACTTTTCCGGATATTGCGGAAGAATTATTTGCGAAAGCGGAAGAATTTGCGAAGAAAAAATATGAAATTTATAAAGGCTTGGCCGCAGACGAAACATAATTGAGTTTTTGTACACAGGTAATACCCTCCAAACAATACATGGAGCAGCCGTTTTCGTTTAGAAAATGGCTGCTTCACTGTATATAGGACGGATAGATTTTCTTTACATGCTATGAATGCTCATGATACAATAAAAAAAAGACCTAAAGGCAGGCGAAGAATGAATGAAAAAAATTTGGTTGATTCGGCATGGCGAAAGCATAGCCAATGCTGGAGAACCGACGCAGGACCATAGTACGATTCCCTTATCAGCACAAGGAATTAAGCAGGCGCAGGCATTAGCACTGCAAATTCCGGAAGAACCGAATCTTATTGTGACATCACCGTATTTACGGGCACAGCAGACAGCGAT
>CALBLM010000345.1 GCA_937895695.1 uncultured Megasphaera sp. | reverse complement strand
TGCAGGGCGCGCTGTCGATGTAGCTGGTACGTGTGCGATGTTCTGCGCCGCAACGGATGGCATTATTCCGGAACTTTCTGTACCGGGAAGTGGTCTAATCTTTAATTCAGGGACATTGCCGGGAACATATTTTTATTGGGGAATGGTACGCACAGGCGGATTGGCTTTGCGCTGGTTTAAAGATAGTATTAGCCGTCATGAAGAAGATGCGTATTATAGTACGCTGGATGAGTTGGCTTCGCGCCATCCTGCTGGATGTAATGGTACCTTATTTATTCCGTATTTAACAGGCGGAAATGGTGAATTTCCTCATGTACGAGGCACGTTTACGGGACTTACGCTGGATTCTGACCAAGGAGCAATGTGGCGCAGTGTCTTAGAAGGTATTGGCTATGATTATATGGAAATTACGGATCGCTATCGTCGTGCAGGTATTGATTTAACGCAATTGACTGTTACGGAAGGCGGCAGTCATGACGCGTTGTGGAATCAAATTAAAGCAGATATGTTAGATACTAATGTCGTTACATTAGAGGTAGCTGGCGGTGCTGTACCGACCAACTGTATTGTAGCTGCTTATAGTATAGGAGATGTTGTTGATTTAAAACAGGCACTGCAACGACAATTTATGATAAAGGATACATATGAACCAAACCAAGAACATACCAAGTTATATCGTGAACTATATAGCAAACGAAACAATTTGCTTAAAGCGTTAAATGAAGGGATAGCCGTAAATTCACGAACATGATTTCGTTTATTGCATGACAAAAGTTCATAATAGAACAAAGTATAATGATGTAATTGTATTGAATGATGCAAAAATTACATTTGACTTGATGTATTATGGCGTAAAAGGTATATATAATATGAAAAAAAATAAAAATTGACCGGCTTTTTAGTAGATTTTTTTATAAAATGTGGTATACTTATGGTTGTAAGCAGTGCATCTTATTTGAAACAGCGTGAGATTTTTAGAAAGAATAACGTGAAAAAAATCACGCTGATTAAGGAGGAGTTAAACATGTTTTGTAAAAAAGTAATGGTAATTGGTGCAGGTACAATGGGTTCTGGTATTGCGCAGGTCTTTGCTACACACGGCTGTGAAGTTGTTTTAAACGATATTAAAGATGAATTCGTTGCTGGCGGCAAAGCTAAAATTGATAAATCTTTAACAAAATTAGTTGCTAAAGGAAAAATGACACAAGAAGATAAAGACGCAGCTATGGCTCGCGTATCTGGCTTTGTAACTCGTACAAAAGAAAACATGGCTGATATTGATCTCGTTGTTGAAGCAGCTATTGAAGATTTGAAAATTAAATCTGCTATTTTCAAAGAATTAGATGAACTTTGCCCGGAACATACTATTTTGGCAAGTAACACATCTTCTTTGGCTATTACGCAGATTGGCGCAGCTACAAAACGTCCGGACAAAGTTATTGGTATGCATTTCTTTAACCCGGCTCCAGTTATGAAATTGATTGAATTAATCAATGGTATTGCAACATCTGACGATACATTCAAAAAAGTTCAGGAAACGGCTACGGAATTGGGTAAATCTCCTGTAAAAGTTGCTGACTTCCCTGGCTTCGTTGGCAACCGTGTTGTTATTCCGATGATTAATGAAGCTATCCAAGCGTTGATGGAAGGCGTTGCATCGAAAGAAGATATCGATACGGTTTGCAAACTGGGATTCAACCATCCGATGGGACCATTAGCTTTGAGCGATTTGATCGGTAACGATGTTGTTCTTCACATCATGGAAGTTCTGTATGATGGCTTCGGCGATCCGAAATATCGTCCATGCCCGCTCCTCAAAAAATATGTTAACGCTGGCTACCTTGGCCGCAAAACAGGTAAAGGCTTCTACGATTATACAAAATAATATTGAGCAAATGTGCTCCACAGACAGTGGGCGTGAGAAATCACGCCCTTGTTTTCCATAAGCACGCAGCATGTGTCCAAACATACTATAAATAGTGTCCAAATCTTAGGAGGTTATTATCATGGCATACGAAAACATCAATTATACAGTGGAAAACGGTATTGCAACGATTGCAATTAATCGTCCTAAAGCATTAAATGCACTGAATTTAGCAACGTTGACGGAGTTAAAAGATGTTGTAGAAAAAATTGCTGTTGATAAAGCAGTTCAAGTCGTTGTTATTACGGGTGCCGGTGAAAAATCTTTTGTTGCTGGTGCTGATATCGTTGAAATGTCTACTAAAAATGCTGTTGAAGGTCGTGTATGGGGCCAGGTAGGTCAAAATATCTTTACAGAAATTGAAAATCTGCCTCAACCGGTTATCGCTGCTGTCAATGGTTTTGCATTGGGCGGTGGTTGCGAACTAGCCTGCGCCTGCGATATTCGGTATGCATCGGAAAACGCTAAATTTGGTCAGCCTGAAGTTGGCCTTGGCATTACACCGGGCTTTGGCGGTACACAGCGCTTAACTCGTGTTGTTGGTCGGGGTCATGCGAAAGAATTGATTTATACGGCAAATATTATTGATGCTCAAGAAGCACTTCGTATTGGTTTGGTTAATAAAGTTGTTCCACAGGCTGAATTGATGGATACAGTTATGAAAGTTGCTAAGACCATTACGAAGAAGGCACCAGTTGCTGTACAGCTTGCTAAGGCAGCTATTAATCGTGGTATTAACTGCGATGTAGTAACGGGTATTTCTTATGAAGCAGAAGTGTTTGGCCTTTGCTTTGCAACAGAAGATCAAAAAGAAGGCATGAAAGCGTTTATTGAAAAACGTAAACCAACATTTGAAGGTAAATAAGTTTCCCCTTAACACTAAGATTATACAAAAAGGCCGCATCTTGAAAAAGATGCGGCTTTTTTGATATGGATATATGCGATTTATATGGCGAGTTATGTAAGATACTACAAAGACAGGAGACGGAATAATGCATTACGGTCATTTAACATGGCATAAAAACAATAGAGCGTAGCATGAGTATCAGCAAGGCTATTATGCCAATTTTTATTGGCATACCCGTAATAGGCAGCACATGCTTTTAGTTTAGCATAGGTGCGAGGATGCAATGTATCCATATGCACAAACGAATAGGCATCTCCGGCATCAAAATAAATAGGAGCATGGGGAAATTGCACACCAAATTTATGCAAATGACCGATATCTTGCATGGTGCTGTAGCCAATAATTAATTGTGCATTGGCGAATAATTGTGTCAATGTAGAAACGGCGGTATGAAATGCTGGTTTATTAGCTACCATCGCTGGGGTAATATGATGAATGGCAATTGTCTCATCCCAGGAAGTCACCGTGTCTGGACAAAAATAGTTATTGAATAGTACCTGTCCCAATCCATTTACAATAGAAACCTGCAGTATTTCTGCCGTAGGAAGAAGACTCGTCAATTCAATATCCAATGCCAATACGCGACGAGCATTTAATGTATTAATATAGTCTTTTACTTCATGCGAAAGGCAAATACGTTGTTGAAGTGCTTTTTTATGTGTCGAAAAATGAAATGCATTAGACGGAGTATCCTTAGGCAAAGCGGTATGACTGGCATGTTCCTGATGCAGCCAGGATTTAGCAGCTTGGTAACTGTGAAAACTTTTTGCACGCGCGCCTTTGAATCCCTGTGTATATGAATAGTAACATGACGTATCTGTAAAAATACCCGTTTTACGACCATTGCTGATAGCATAATATCGCGTAGACGTTGCATGCGGAGAGAGAGGTTTCGAAGGTGTTGTAGACAGAAGGCCAGCTTCTTTTTTGCGGTTAAGCCAAATAAGAGCTTCTCGTTTAGTGGCGAATGCTTTGGCACATACGCCGCTAAAATTAGCCGTATATTGAGTATATTCTTGTTGTTTTGTAAAAATGCCGGTTTTACGGCCAGCACTAATAGCATAAAACTTCATAACAGATTCCTCGCTGTGTACATACAGTATGAATTGCAATAACTCTTATTATATCATATTTATTCTATTTCTATTCATCTTTTTTAATAAACATCGTATGTATTTCTTCTATAAGTCCTTGGAGTTGTAATTTTAATAAAATCGGACTAAGTTGCGCAGGTGTAAATTTCGTTTTAAGCGTTAACATTTCACGTGATATTGCTTCGTCATAAGAAAGGGCATTTAAAACGGCCGATTCTTCTAGTGTTAGCGTATGTATGGGATGACGAGAAGTTGGGGAACGTTGTGTTTGGTCCCACCCATATTCTTGTAGAATATCTTCGGCCTGCGTAAGTAGGATAGCTCCTTTACGAATCAGCTCATGTGTCCCCTTGCTCATAGCAGAATAAATGCTGCCAGGAACGGCAAATACGTCGCGGCCTTCTTCTAAGGCAAAATCAGCCGTAATCAATGAACCACTGCGGATGGCGGCTTCTACAACAATCGTACAGCGGCACAGTCCGGCAATGATGCGATTTCGAGCAGGAAAATTAATCGCTAGTGGCTGCATGCCAAACGCGTATTCTGTGATGATAGCACCACCGGTATCAACTAGTTCGGCAAAAAGGCGTTTATTTTCCCTGGGATACGTAACATCTAGGCCATTTGCAATCACAGCAAGGGTTTGCCCATTTGCAGACAAGGCGCCTCGGTGCGCTTTGGTGTCAATGCCTCTAGCACCGCCA
>CALBLM010000344.1 GCA_937895695.1 uncultured Megasphaera sp. | reverse complement strand
TGTTTACCTGCCAATACTGAAGCTGCTACTGCTGTAGCCGTCAAGGTATCGGCATTTGCCTGATGATCTTTGAGTACACCCATGACACCACTGTAAATAAACCGGCGAGCAATATACAACGTAAACAAACGTCGGAATAATAAAATACTTGCATAAAATTCAGGATTGGTCTTGCGCAGAATGTTCATTGCAATAAAACCGCCTACAGAAATAATCGCTTCACGACGGTATGCGGCTACATCCCATTCCTTCTTTTCTTCTTTTTTCTTGCCATATTTGGCTTCAAACGAACGGACAAACATGCGAATCGATCGCAAATCCACACGTCCGGTATAATAAAATGTTAATTTTCTTTCATTGGTAGATGCTGCCACAATTCCTGGAATCTGTCTTAATTTTACACTTAGAATAGGACGCATTCTCACTGGAAGAAGACTATGAAGTTCCATTGTACAACATGTATACATTACTTATCGTCCACCTCTCATTAAAGCCGCTGCCCACCATAACATCTGCGGGCCTGACGGTCGTTGATTAAGCATAATCATTTTGCGCATGCCCCGAATAATAAAGATAAAGGACACAAGTGAGCGCAAATCCAATACATTACCTGTTTTTTGGGAAATAATACCATTAAATAAATCCAATGTTTCATACAGCGCATCACGATAGGCAGCACGATTACTATTTTGCTGCATCGTAAATTCTTCATGATGTTGATTTTCATTTTCTGTAAATATGCGACTACGCAGGAAAATTTCTAATTGATCCAATAGACCTTCATCTTTAGAAGAAAGAAGAATACTGCCTGTCACCGCATTGACTTGTACTAGTTGTATTTTTTTTAGACTAGCTATCTTGCTTTGCAACATTTCTGCTAATGCCTGATCTCCTACCAAAGCAGCAGCCCGATAACGACGGCGCCCCTTTATCGCAGAGACGCAAGTAAATGCTGGAATGGCCGTTTCGCCCATCGAAAACGGTGCTGTTATCTGGGACTGTACCTTAGGTACTTTGACACCCTGATAAGCACCAACTGGTGTATCATTCTTACAAAACATGCCGTGAATCGCCTTACCAATCGACGCCCCCAACATGAATCCAGAAGCATAAGACATGGTTATCCTCTCCTTTCTACGTGGCTCATAATATATTGTTCCACTCTCGCTAATTCCGCATTCATCCGTAAAATATCAGGACGATACACGATCAGAATTGACCCGGTGACAATGTTTATATCTACCTTGTCAATTTCTTTATAGCTTGCAATATACGCATATACTTTACGGCTCAATTCTGCATTGCCAATTAATTTTTTGCTGTGAAGACGAATCCGTCCCGGTATATAGGAGGAAATCTGTACAGCACGAATAATAAAATCCCACTTTGATACAGGTAAAAACACGATGCTGCGCAACCCTTTCTTTTACTAGATTGTAAAAAAGACCATTACCATCAGTGGCAACAGTCTTTTATTTGTGTCATGTACAATTATTTTGCTGCTTCCTGGGCTGCAATCATGTCTTCTAATTCTTCTTTTTGACGCTGTAATTCAGCTAAAGGCACGTTAGCAGATACGGCACCTGCAGCCGGCTGCTGTAATGCGAGAAGCTGCTGTTCTCTTTCGCTGAGCAGTTTATAACCAAATACACCTGCAACAACACCAATTCCTAAACCAATCCAAAAATCACTATTTTGAAACATAAGGCACCTCTCCTTTTTCAAATCAATAGTATTCCTATTTACGTTTTTTATTATACAGGAAAAAAAAATAATTGTAAACGGTTATTTATAATTTTTATCATATTTATCTCAATCAAATACCCTATTTTTTTTAACAGTATTAAAAACATCGCATGTTTTATTTTAATATATACTTGTGATTTATAATAAAAAAAATATTATATGTGTATTAATATAAAAAGTAAAGGCGTATATTCCAGTAATACTTTTATTTTCACAAATATTTCTTAATATTTACAAAAAACAAAAGAATTGCCCATGAGAACTGTATCTCTCATGGGCAATTCTTTTTATATAGTTTTTCTCATTATATTATTTTGATGATGAAAAACATTTTCTTTATTCAAACCAACGTGACAAATCAAATTCTTCGCCAATCCGTTCTTTGATATATCCTTGGGCTAAATATAATCCTAACAGTGATAACGTAGAAACACGAAGCATTGTACTATCCCAAATATCGCCTAAATCAGCCAAAATCGGTGATATATCTTCCATAATATCCAATGCCTCTTCACCGGTAAAACTAGCTGCACGCTTCTTAGCCAACCGCATAATCTGTTCCTGCATCATGCGATTTTGAATACCAGTCATACGGAAAAATCGTGTTGCCATACTTTCATCTACCATAGATAATTTAATCAAGGGAGAATTAAAGGATTGTACAATAAATTCAGACGGTATCCGCTTACCGCGCAATGCCTTTCGTAATTCTTCTTCTGTAAAGCCCCGATAACGGAATAATAATGGATACGAATCCGATAAAATTTCCGCAAAATGTGTTTCTTTGCTTTCAAATGCCGTGCAGCGTAAATAATCAAGCTGCTGATAATACGGACGTTCTGTTGGGAAACCATCTAAAAATGGGGCAACATATTTATCGATATATTCACAGAATGTTTCTTTATCGACATTATGAGAATTACGGGAATATAAAAATAGCAGCAAAATCGCTAAGATTTTATAATGTTCATTCGACAAATATGGCATAACTTTTAATGCATCAATAGCTACCAAATGTCGTGTCGATACAGGTGAACCTAGTACAATATCATCAAACGCCTGTAATGCCAGTGCTTCTACATGGCTTTCAGGATGGGCTGCGTATGCTTTTTGCAAATTCAGTAATGCTTCCTGTGCTAAAAGGGTAGACATTGCCTGCTGACGCTGTTCATCATCGGTACAACCAATCCGATCAAATGCTGCTGCCGTAATGTGTTCCGCCTGTTTTTTCAACGTCGGCGTGACCATACCAAACTGATTGAGAAAATGTTCAGCACACTGTTGAATCAAAGGTGAAACAGCTGGTTCGTCTTGATTTACTTCTTCATTCCAAAGGGATTGCCGTTTACCAGCACCGGTTAGCGGTGTTGCCTTAGTGGCCGATAGGTCATTTCCCCACGGGCTCTTTTGTGTCAGTGGAATTTCCATATCGGCTTGCTGTGTCGATGCTTGTGGGCATCTTGTTGCTTGGCGTGAATGAATCGGAGGCATAACTGCCGTTTCTTCTAAATCAGACGGCTCTTTCGGAATAGCTGTATCTATATGAATAGGTTCCATACGCTGTGTTTGTTCTAATGAAGCTGCTACTGCTTCCATTTGTGCTTTCTTCTGTGCCGCTATTTCGCGTTCTTTCTGACGCAGCATAGCCGGATCCATAATTTGTGTTTCATCGGTTAATCCATCATGGGACGTATCAGATACAATCTCTGTCTGTTGGGGTATCGGTTGACCTGCAGCTTTAGCATTTTCTGCCATCACTTCCTGTAAAATATGCTTACGGTGCGTCGTTTTTTTCTGAGATTCATCAGCAAGTATCTGTTTTGGTGCTGATAAGGACGACTGCGTCTTTTTAGACGCTGCATTATCATCATGCCGTGAAGCTAAATCAGCTGCCACGACGGCCGCCATATCTGCCAGCTGCGGTTCTTCAGACTCCGTCTTTGCTACTTCATCCTCCCACTGTACCTGCTGCTGTCGTTTCACTTCTTCTTTCTGTCGTTTTGCCTGTTCTTGGCGACTGCGAGCCCGCAATGACTGATCTTCTGCAATATGCTGATCTTCTATTGCTTTTTCTTCAGCAGCCCGCCGTTCTCGTTCTTTTTTAGCTTCTTCTGATTTTGCTTTATACGCAGCCGCTTCTTCTTTATCTACTTTATCCATAGCTGCTAAAATTTCATCACGTGACAATACGCGCGTAATATCCAAGTTTTCTTGTTCATCCGATACGTTCTGTCGTTTAGCTGCCTGATATACAATGCGTCCATTACGCCGTACAGCTTCCCCTTTGGTAGTCACAAAAGCCGTTTCTTCCGGATGTTCCTGCCGTTCCCTCACTGTAACGGTAGATATTTTGGGAAGGGGCGATGTATCTTCTTTAACATATTGCTGCTGATGGGCTTTTCGCTGTACCGTTTTCTGATGCTGTACAGGCATTCTTCGACGTGGTGCCATGCTTTCTTTTTTTTCATGTACCCGCTTTTCTTTTAGTATTCCCTCATCATGATTACCACCGGAATATAGCACATAACACACCACAAAAAAGACAATCACAATACCTGCTATAATAGCATATGGCAAAAAGTTTGTCATTTCATCCTCTCTCCTATTCGTACTCTCTCAAAATTCTTTTATTATTGTATCATACATCATACTGTTTGACACTAACTTATCTGCACCAGTCCAAGATTTTCTTGGCAACACTGCATTTATTTTTTATAATAGAATCATAGTCTTAAAAAGGAGGCAATGGGGTACAGCCCACAACACTATGATACTATGTAAAGCAATCATTTTTGACATGGACGGAACCGTCCTTGACACACTAGATGAATTAACTACCAGTCTCAATCATATTTTACAGCTTCATCATCTGGCTCCCAAAACGGCACAAGAAGTGCGCCGCTGTTTAGGGTACGGATATGAAGGGCTCATTGAACGAACCGCATCGTCTGTATCAACAGAAAAAAAATCCATTCTCACAGAAGAATTTAAATCCTATTACAGCAGTCACTGTCAGGGAAATACCCATCCCTATGCCGGCACCTTAGAGATGTTATCATCACTTCGAAAAGCTGGATATCGTACAGCTATCGTTTCTAATAAAGGGCAAGCAGCTGTTTCCTCTCTACATGAAGAATTTTTTAAAGATCTCGTTGATTTTTCCATGGGAGAATCTCCGGCATATAAGAAAAAACCTGCGCCTGATATGGTGTGGGAAGCACTAAAACGATTAGGCTGTACCAAGGAAGACGCTGTATACGTAGGCGACTCTGAAGTAGATAAACAAACAGCAGACAATGCCGGTCTGACATCTATACTCGTATCCTGGGGCTTCCGGGATCGGGATTTTCTAGAACGTCTCCATCCGGACTACTTGGTAGACTCTCGAAATGATTTAGCTGATTTATTCTGCAACAACCATTAAATTACATATAACGTCAAAAACAAGGCAGTGATTCCTAAGCGGTATCGCTGCCTTGTCTGCTATCTAGTTATCAGTGAATGACATCTTGCTGCACAGACGTAATCATATCCGATGCAGACTGGTCAATCAATGGAGAATACCTAACTTTTCCGTCAGCAGTAATGCCATGGTTCGCTGCTTTCACTGTTTCTGATGGCTTTTTTGATGAATTTTCTTTCGAACTGCCAACTTGCTCAGATGTTTCTGTCGTTTCAAAACGGACAATTCCTTCTCCTACTCGTTTTACCACTTCTTCTCGCGCCGCTTCACTAAGTGGATGCCGTACGGTAACGACAATCTGTTCCTGCGCATAGTCTGGGACAGCTCCTATATAGTTTTGTACACCATCGGTTCCTACAATGGCGTTGACAGCCCGCGTC
>CALBLM010000343.1 GCA_937895695.1 uncultured Megasphaera sp. | reverse complement strand
AAGAATGAAGCCAATGTATACGTAACACCGGCATTTCCTAAGTTAATTTATGTACTGGATGAACATAATGTTCGTGAAGGCAGCCCGTATTTTTATCTGACAAAATTAGCGGCAGAATGTACGGCAAAACGCATGTATCCGGACTACATTTCCGCAAAAAAAATGCGTGAGTCTTATGAAGGTAATGTATTCAGTCCCATGGGATGCCGTTCATTCTTGAGTCCTTGGAAAGATGAAAAGGGAAACTATAAATTTGATGGTCGCTTTAATATGGGCGTTGTATCCATTAACTTGCCGCAGATTGGTATTTTGGCTGATGGTGATGAAGAAAAATTCTTCCAGATTTTGGATAAACGGTTGGAATTATGCAAAAAAGCATTATTACTGCGCGTAGAGCTGCTCAAACGCATTACATCCGATGTTTCGCCGATTCATTGGCAGTATGGTGCCATTGCCCGCTTGAAACCGGGCGAAACGATTGAAAAATTTATTTACGGCGGCTATGCTACGCTGTCATTAGGCTATATCGGTATTTATGAAGCTACGTTGCTGACAAAGCATTGCTCCCATACGACGCCGGAAGGCCGTAAATTTGCGATGCGTATTATGGATTCTTTCAACGACCACATTGCGGCTTGGAAGAAAGAAACGAATATCGGCTTTGCCTTGTATGGCACGCCGGCAGAAAATCTGACGAATTTGTTCTGTAAGATTGATAAAGCTCGTTTTGGTTCTATTAAAGACGTTACAGATAAAGGCTATTACACGAATAGCTATCATGTAGACGTTCGGGAACCGATTAATGTGTTTGATAAATTTAAATTTGAAGCTGATTTTGAAGAAAAATCGACAGGTGGTTGTATCAGCTATGCCGAAATTCCAAACATGACCCATAATATTCCGGCTGTATTGACGATGGTGCAATATATTTACGATCATATTTCCTATGCTGAATTTAATACGAAATTGGATTATTGCCATGAATGCGGTTTTGATGGAGAAATCATTCTGAATGATGACAACGAATGGGAATGTCCGCGCTGCCATAATAAAGATCGCAAAAAATTGACGGTTATCCGCCGCACCTGCGGATACTTAGGTGAAAATTTCTGGAACGAAGGACGGACAAAAGAAATTAAGAGCCGCGTTCTTCATATTTAGGAGATGGAATTACTGTGCATTATGGACAAATGAGACAATATGACATTGCTAATGGGCCGGGTATCCGTTCTACTGTGTTTGTAACGGGATGCAGCCGACATTGCGTCAATTGCTTTAATCCGGAATACCAAGACCCGGCAGCAGGGCAGAAATGGACGGAAAAAGAAATGAAACAACTGTTGGAATGGCTGCAGGCACCTACCAACGGCGGCTTAACGCTTCTTGGTGGTGAACCGATGGAAAATACAGCAGATTTGACAGACCTTGTAAAGACTGTAAAGGCTGCATTGCCTCATAAATCCGTCTGGGTTTATTCCGGCTTTACGTATGAAGAAATTATGGCAGATGCCAAGAAAAAAGCTTTGGCTGATGTCTGTGACGTACTCGTTGACGGTCCTTTTGTTGATGCGCTTAAAGATCCGGGCTTATATTTTCGCGGCTCATCCAACCAACGGGTTATTGACCTGCAGAAAACTAGAGCGTCTGGCAAGGTTACGCTCCTTTGGCCGGATGGACGGTAAAATTATTTTTTTCTTGCAATTCACTAGGCACTGTGCTATACTATCTTAGCATAGGTTTTGAATAATTGATAAATGTCTGAGTAAGAAAGAGGTGTGTAATAGTGAAAGAAGGAATTCATCCGAATTACGGCAAAGCTACAGTAACATGTGCTTGCGGCAATACTTTTGAAACCGGTTCTACTAAATCTGAACTGCGTGTTGAAATTTGCTCTAAATGCCATCCGTTCTTTACGGGTCAGCAGCGCGCTCAGCAGGCTCGCGGCCGTATCGAACAGTTTAATAAACGTTATGGTAAAAAAGCTAAATAAGAAGCAATACGAGTGGGCAGCAGAGCAGAAATGCTCTGCTCTCTTTGTATACAAAAAAAGAGCATAAGGGGGATAGACTGTGAAAAAAGAAAAGACATATGTTGGCGGACAAGCTGTTATTGAAGGGGTCATGATGCGTGGTCCTAAATATATTGCCACAGCGGTGCGGACGCCGTCCGGAGAAATTACGATAAAAAAGGATCCGGTTCATTCATTGGGTGAAAAATATCCCATCGTAAAGAAGCCTTTTATTCGCGGAACTATTGCCTTAGGCGAATCGCTGGTATATGGTATGAAAAGCTTATCTTATTCAGCGCAAGCTGCTGGAGAAGAGGAAGAACAGCTGACAACGAAGCAGATGGCCATTACGATGGCCTTTTCGGCTATATTGGCAATTGTTTTTTTCTTAATTATTCCTACGTACGGAGCTAAGTTTATACCTGGCGTAGCAGAAAGCACGGTGCGACTGAATATCGTAGAAGGAATATTGCGGCTGGTTATCTTTTTATTGTATATATGGGGGATATCCCTTACCAGTGATATCCGTCGGGTATTTGAATATCATGGGGCAGAACATAAAACGATTTGGACCTATGAAGCAGGAGAAGCTCTGACTGTAGAAAATGTCAAAAAACATAGTCGACTTCATCCTAGATGCGGTACGAATTTCCTGTTGATTGTTATGGTCGTATCTATTTTTGTATTTGCTTTTTTGGGATGGCCGAATTTGATAGAACGAATTATCTCTCGAATTATTTTGATGCCTGTCGTTGCCGGTATTAGTTATGAATTAATTCGTCTTGCCGGTCGAACAGAAAATAAAATCATTCAGACTATCGTAAAACCAGGATTATGGCTGCAGTATTTGACAACCCGTGAGCCTCATTCCGATCAAATTGAAGTAGCTATTCAAGCATTAGAAGCAGCGAAACCGGAAGAAGAAGCAGTGCCAACTCGTGATGTAGAAACCGTACCAGTAAAAGTGGAAATAAAAAAAGCATAGATAAAATGAAAATAATGTATAGGCTTCCGTAGGGAAGCCTATACGCATGTATTTGTTTAGAATGCTTTTTAGTATATAATGTAATGTATACAGAATGCAGCGCAGATGTCATACTGGTTTTATTTCGACAGATGATGAGAAAAGAGGAGAGATATAAGCGTGTTTATTGATAAGGTACAGGCCGTAGAAAATAAATTTATGGATTTAGAACAAAATATCAGCGACCCGGCTGTCATTGCTCGTCAGGATGAATGGCAAAAACTGACGAAAGAGCATGCCGCATTGATGCCGATCGTAGAAACGTTCCGTAAATACAAGGATATTGCAAATACGGTTAAGGGAGATAAAGAAATTATAGATGATCCCGATAGTGATGATGATCTGATTGCTATGGCTAAAGAAGAATATAATGAATTGTCTAAGGAATTAGCAGAATTAGAAGAACAGCTTCATGTTCTCATGCTTCCTAAAGATCCGCACGATGATAAGAATGTCATTATGGAAATTCGTGCCGGTGCCGGTGGTGACGAAGCAGCTCTCTTTGCGGGAGATTTATTCCGCATGTATATGAAATATATTGAAAAACAGCCAGGTTGGAAAGCCAGCATTATTAGTTCCAATGCACCGGAATTAGGTGGTTTTAAAGAAGTTATTTTTTCCGTAGAGGGTTCTGGCGTGTATGGCAAACTAAAATATGAATCAGGTGTGCATCGCGTACAGCGTGTGCCTGTTACAGAAGCTGGCGGTCGTATTCATACATCTACGGCAACTGTAGCAGTACTTCCGGAAGCAGAAGATGTAGAAATCAACCTGAATATGGATGATGTCCGTGTGGATTATTATCGTGCCAGCGGTGCCGGTGGCCAGCATGTCAATAAAACGAGTTCAGCAGTTCGCATGACTCATATTCCTACGGGGATCGTTGTTGAATGTCAGGATGAACGGTCGCAGCTGGAAAATAGAGCCAAAGCGGTTCGCGTTTTAAAAGCAAGACTGCTTGATAAAGCACAGCAGGAAGCGGATGCGGAAGTGACGGAAGCACGTCGCAGTCAAGTTGGAACTGGTGATCGCAGTGAACGAATTCGGACGTATAATTTCCCACAAGGACGTGTTACAGACCATCGGATTAATTTGACCTTATATAAATTGGAAAATATTTTAAACGGCGATATTGATGAATTTATTCAAGCATTGGCAGAAGCTCGCCGATCTGAACTAATGAAAGAAGCCGAAAATAATGACTAAGTTGTGGACGATTGGGACACTATTGCAATGGACGCAGCAGTATTTTGCGCAAAAAGGAATTGATTCCCCGCGGCTGGATGCGGAAATTTTATTGTCCCATGTCCTTCACAAAGAACGAATTTATTTATATGCCCATTATGATGAACCGATGAATCCTACAGAGCTGGCCGCCTATCGAGATATGGTCAAGCAGCGAGCGAGTCGCTTATCTGTAGCACATATTTTGGGAATGAAGTCTTTTATGGGACTTGAGTTTCACGTTTCAACAAATGTGCTTATTCCGCGGCCGGAAACGGAATTGCTGGTAGAAAACGTTGTTGCTATGATAGAAAAAAATAAGCCCGTATCCATACTGGATATGGGTACAGGAAGCGGTGCGATTCTTATCAGCCTTCTTCATTATTTGCCTCAAGCTGTTGGAACAGGCGTGGATATTTCATCGGATGCATTACAAATTGCCCGGAAAAATAGCCAAAATTTGCAAGTAGATACCCGTGTACAGTGGATAGAGAGTGATTTGTTTTCTGCGTTGTCTCATGAGACGTTTGACTGGGTTGTGTCCAATCCGCCGTATTTGACGGCGTCAGACATGCAGCACTTGCAACCGGAAGTACAATATGATCCGGCATTGGCTTTGTTTGGCGGTACAGATGGGCTGGATATATATCGACGTTTGGCAAAAGAAAGTCCAACGTATATAAAACAAGATGGATATATGGCCGTTGAAATCGGCGCAGGACAAGCGTCTGATGTCATTGCTATTTTTACGCAAGATGGCTGGTATACCCATGTCAAGACAGTAAAAGATTATAGCGGTATTGAACGAGTCATCGTATTTTCACGAAAAGAGCGGATGTAAATGAGACAAACAAAACTGGTACGGATTACAAATATAGAAAAAGATAAAGCGATTTTAGAAGAAGCAGGGCAAATTATTCGTAATGGCGGGTTAGTCGTATTTCCGACAGAAACGGTATATGGTATTGGGGCCAATGGGCTGGATGCTGATGCGTGTCGCAGCATTTATACAGCAAAAGGACGGCCAAGCGATAATCCGCTTATACTGACCGTTCCCGATCAAGCAGCGGCTGCGAAGGTTGCTGCAGAAATTTCACCGACGGCAAGAAAATTAATGAAAAAGTTTTGGCCAGGACCATTGACTATTATTTTCCCGCGTCAGCCGCAAGTACCTGATGCGGCTACGGGTGGATTGGATACAGTAGCGCTTCGCTGCCCGGATCATGATGTATGCCGTGCGTTCTTGCGGTATGCTGGTGTGCCTGTTGCCGGCCCTAGCGCGAATTTATCAACACGTCCCAGCCCGACGACAGCAGCAGAAGTCATGCA
>CALBLM010000342.1 GCA_937895695.1 uncultured Megasphaera sp. | reverse complement strand
CGTATGAAACAGATGGGAGTCAGAAATGGTAACCATTTTAACTTTTTCCGGATGTGCTGGAAGAGTTTCGAATCTGTCGGAAATCAACAGATTCGATCCTTCGCAAATGGCATACTCATATACAGTGCCTGCATCTAAAGCCGGTATATCAGCTGTATATAAACAACAGCCATGGGGATACTCCCGGCAAGGCAATTCTCTCTGATACGAGGGAACGATTTTTTCTTGTTTCGCTTGTCCCCTTCCATAAACAACTGAGAAAGAACTTTCTTCAGCTGCTTCCCAAGCAAGGGTAACATGTGAAGCTGTCAGGCCTAACAAATAGGGGCCATTCAAAATTTGCTTCTTTGTGTTCATTTGTTTTCCTCCACACGCGAAGAGATGCAGCACACTGTCCTGAGCAGGCAGCGAATGATTTACGCCGCTTCTTCGTCTTCTTCTTTATGTTTCTTTGCCCACAATGTTGGAATAATCAAGGCTGTCATAATAGCAACCGAGCCAATCCAGAACATCATGATCGTATCGAAATGATATACAGTCACACCGTTCGTTACAACCTTTGCAGAATCCATGAGGAAACCGTTTACGATATCCTGCAGTGCAGCACCACCGTATGCCGTAAGGCCGATAACGCCCATGGCTGCGCCTGTTGCTTTTCTCGGGCAGAGGTCAACAGCTAACAGACCGCCGACGAAGCACAGAATAACGCCAAGACCAAAGCCAAAGATGGCTACAAATGCGGCTGCCATTGTCGGTGCACCAGCCGGTACAAAGCAAACGCCGGCAATACCGATGAGCATAACAATACCAAATACAATAGTTGTAATCGAATGATGAGATTTAAAAATCTTATCAGAAATAAAACCGGATAAGAACGAACCTACGCCGCCGAGAATCGGAGACAATGCCATAATACTACCAGCTGTCACGAGGTCAAGACCTTTGGCTTCCTGCAGGAAGATAACGCCCCAGCTGGAAATAGAGTAACGAGAAATACCCAAACAAATCGCTGCTACAGATAAGAGCCATACATACGGATTTTTCAAAACGAGCATCTGTGCTTCTTTAGACGATACTTTCTGTTCTTCTTTTTCCTGTACTGCTTCGCCTTCAAATTCGTTAGCCGAAGGAAGGCCATATGTTTCAGGACGGTCATACATAAAGCGATACATAATAAATGCTAGTACGATGCAGGCAACGCCCGGTACAAAGAATGCCGCATGCCATCCAAAGGCAACAATAATCATGGCCGTGCCTAAGTACGTCGCCCCTTCACCAACGTAATGGGCAATACTGAATACGCCGTAATACGTCGCCAGCTGACTCTTAGAGAACCATTGAGACAACGATACGATGCAGGGCGCTGATCCCATGGACTGGAAGCAGCCATTAATAAACCACAGAACTAAGAAGACCCAGTACTGATCGGTAAACCCTAAAATCGTATTGACAATAGCTGCACCTAACAAACCAAGCGGTACGATTTTTTTAATGTTACAATAATCGGCAATAAATCCATTAGCACATTTGCCAACAGCAATGGCAATCAGCATCGCTGCCCCGATAGCACCCAGCTGCGTCGGTGTAAAGCCTGCTTCAATCATTGGCTTTTTCGCAACGCCGAGAGTCATACGCATAACATAATACATGCCATAACCTAAAATCATGGCCGTAACAGACTGCATCCGCGCACTGTGATACATCTGTTTGATTTTGCTTTGATCCTGAATACGGGGTTTATCCGCACCTGTCAAAAACCATTTCAACATAATCAATCGCTCCTTTTTGTATTGTAATAATATGGTAGATTGAAATTTATATATGATGAGGAGTATATAAGTATATCCTCACAATATCTTTTTGTAATATAAAATGGTTCCCCTATACCATTCAACCATAAATATGGTTATGTTATGGAGTTTTAACTCTTTATTTGCTAATATAGAAAGGTAAAATTACGTTAACAAAATTGAATTTACCCCTATATGTGTGATGTTTTACGGTGAATGTTTTAAAACTTACTCAAAACGAACTCTTTATGTACTTATTGTAGTTGTTTTTCACGCATTTTGCCTTTGAAATATTGTTATACTTCTAGGGCTTTCTCTAAAATCTTGTTTTTTCGCATCATACATGCTTAATTTTCACCTATTTCTGGGGGTTTTTATTCATGCCGCAATATTTATTTACTGATTCAACGTATACTATTTTTAAAGAAAATACGCTGCCCCGTCTGGCATTAGTGAATATGTTCACAGAAAATAGTGCGCCTATTTTTCGTAGTCTGCACAGCCACGAAGACTGTGCCAGTATATTATTTGTATTAGAAGGATCTTGTATATGTACTGTAGGACACGAAAAATATACATTGCATGCCGGCGATATTGCCTGCATCAATGCCGGTACACTGCACGGCACAGCAACAGCACAAAAAAACCAGTCTTATAAAATCATTGGACTGGATATCAAAAATCTTCATTTTAAAGGGCTCTCTCCGTATCAACTCATCGATAATGAAGCCTATCCCATTCTGCATACCAAGACATACCAATCCATGATGACATCGTACGGCATGATTTTGCTAGAGTTGGCTCCCTTATCGGCTTCACCGCACGAAGCACAAACAGCCAATCATCTAGTATATAGTTTTTTATTTATGCTGCACAAACTCATTCATGAATCGAAGGATTACGCTAAAGCAAAATCATATAATTTAGGATTACAAATAAAAGAATATATTGATGAGCATTATTTAGAAAATTTAAAATTGCCACAAATCGCCGAAGCGCTACACATGAATACGTATTATTTATCACATACGTTTAAAAAGACCATCGGATACTCACCGATGCAATACGTAACCCATCGTCGTATCGGTGAAGCCCAAAATATGCTACTGTCCACGGACTTGACCGTAACGGAAATCGCCATGCGCTGCGGCTGGAACAATTCTAACTATTTTCAAAGCGTATTCAACAATATCGTCGGCATGCCGCCGGGAAAATATCGTAAAGCCTGGAAAAGCAAATAATTATATACTCTGCTAAAAATAGCCGTAAATACCCCCCTTTTTTTCAAAAAAAACAGCAATATTTTTGATGTTACTGTAGTCTCATTGTGTTATAATATGTACAAAGATAACCAATATATGTTCAACTTATTATCTTAATTTTTACAAAAAATAACGAGTAACACAGAAAGGTGGATATTACACAATGATTAACGTTGGTATCATCGGTGCAGGCCGTATCGGTCGTGTACATGGCGAAAGTATTTCCAAATTTGTAAAAAATGCACAAGTAAAAGCAATTGCCGATCCGTTCCTCAATGACAATACAAAAGCTTGGGCTCAGTCCTTGGGCATCCAAGAAGCTTACACAGACTACAAAAAAATCTTGGAAGATCCGGCTATCGAAGCTGTTTTGATTTGCGCTTCTACAGACCAGCACTCCAAAATTTCCATCGAAGCTCTTCAGGCTGGCAAACACGTATTCTGTGAAAAACCAATCGACCACGACGTAGAAAAAATTAAAGAAGTTCTCGCTGTTGTTGAAAAAGCCGGTAAAAAATACCAAGTTGGCTTCAACCGTCGTTTCGACCACAACTTCAAAGCTATCCATGACGCAGTGGCAGCCGGAAAAGTTGGCAAACAACAGATTATCAAAATTACCTCTCGCGACCCGGAACCTCCTTCGATCGACTATGTAAAAGTATCTGGCGGTATTTTCCTCGATATGACCATCCATGATTTCGATATGGTTCGTTACCTCTCCGGCGCAGAAGTTGAAGAAGTATATGCTGAAGGTTCTGTCACTGTAGATCCGGAAATCGGCAAAGCTGGCGACATCGACACTGCTGTAATTACATTAAAACTCGACAATGGCGCAACAGCTGTTATCGACAACTGCCGTGCTGCTTGCTATGGCTATGACCAACGAGCTGAAGTATTCGGCACAGAAGGCTGCATCGCTATTTCCAATGATTCCGATTCCAATGCTGTATTCAGCGGCAAAGACGGCGTCATAGCAGAAAAACCGATGTTCTTCTTCCTCGAACGTTACATGGCTGCCTATGCTTCCGAAATTGATTCTTTCGTAGAAGCTATCGTAAACGATACAGCGACACCGGTAAATGCAAACGACGGTTTAGCTCCGGTTCTCATCGGCTTGGCTGCTAAAAAATCCGTTGCTGAACATCGTCCGGTTAAAATCGACGAAATTCGCAAAGAATACAACCTCTAATTTTGTATCTTCTCTTTTTATAATACATACTCCTTTTCTTCTCCTGCAGCTTTGCAGCTGCAAACTAAAAAGAGCCGGTCTCTCTCCCGGCTCTTTTTGCGTATGCAAATATCTTTCTTGCTATATTCATTTTTTTCATGTATGCTATTAGTAATCATTACTATAAATCGGAAAGTACAAGGTATCTATCATGCTGCAATATTTCTTTAAAAATGAATATCATCCAATCTTCACCAAAGGGTACACGCCAAAGCCGGAATATTTTTGCAATGTCGGTGCTGATAATTCTCATCTGCCCCGCACGATGCATGCACACGAAAATCTGGTCGAAATTTTATTTGTATATGAAGGGGCCGGTATTTATATTATCAATCAAAAACGTTATACCGCCAAAAAGGGCGATTTAATTTTATACAACAGCAATGTGGTCCATGATGAATTTGGTGGCAGCGGCAATCACCTCTGTACATACTGCCTGGCTGTCAGCAATGTAAAATTAACTCATTTGGAAAAGAATACCATTATATCCGATACCTACAGCCCTGTCGTCAGCTGCAAAGATTCCTTTGATGACGTGCTTCATCTATTCCAGCTCATCGAAAACAATGGCAAAAATAACTATGCAAGCGAATTTATCGTATCCCTGACAACGGCTCTGATTGCCAAAATCAAGCTGATTATTGACGCCAATGCCGTACTGCACCAAAACACACATTCCCCATTGACGCAAAAAGTAATCCAATACATTGATCACCATTATAAAGAAAACCTTCGTCTTCCTGATATTGCAGCGTATGCCGGCGTCAATGCCTATTATTTATCGCATTGTTTTAAACACGATGTCGGCTTTTCTCCTATGCAGTACGTCATTCTGCGCCGTATTGGCGAAGCACAAAATTTACTGATCAATACGGATTTAAGTATTACCCGTATTGCCGTCAGTGTCGGCTATAATAATTCTAATTATTTCCAAAATGTGTTTCGCAAAAGTTTTGGCATGACCCCCGGTGAATACCGCCAAAAATGGGTTAAACATTAAACGATAGTGATTAGGTTAGTGAATAGGGTAGTATAAAAAGGCTGTCGCACAAGCGACAGCCTTTTTATACTACCCTATTCCCATTTATTCTTGATTTTGTCGTAAGTTGATATATTTGATAATCATATCCGCTGCCGTTTCTAAGGAAATCTTGCTAACATTAATCATCAAATCATAGTTACGCGGGTCTCCCCATTTTTGACCGGTATAGTATTCGTAATACCGTTTCCGAATTTTATCATCTGCTTCCATTTCTTTCAGCGATTGTTCCCCGTAATGTGTTTTAGCACGCTGAATGCGAAATTCATCACTGGCATAAATGAAGAAAGAATAAACATGGGGCTGATCTCGCAAGATAAAATCTGCACAACGGCCTACAAACACTGCGCTTTCCCGTTCAGCGATCTTGAGCAGAATTTTCGCCTGTTCAATATACATGCGATTGTGAGCCGGTACGCGTTCATATGCATAATCCCCCATATTTCCCAAACAATTCTCTGGACTATTATAAGAACGGTTTAATAAATCATCAATATTGACACATTCATTAATATGTTTTGCTGCCATCGATACAATTTTACGGTCATAACAGCGAATACCTAATTTCTGTGTCAAGATTTTTGATATTTCCTTGCCGCCGCTGCCATACTGGCGCGTAATGGTGATTAAGGTTCTGTCTTTCATCAAAACACCTCCTGTCAAAATAGCGTCGTATTACAATTCTCCTTTAGCTTCACGCTGAATCAAATCATTCATAATCGTTGGATACAGTTTATCCAGCTTGTAGAAATACAAGACGCCAATCAATACAACCCATACAAATAACGGCGCATATTCGTATAAGTGAATAATCATCTGAATGGCGCTGTCAGGCTGCACAGCACTACCCGTCGTCGAAGACACATAACCGGCTAATGCCAATAAGCTAGTCAAAATCGCATTTGTCAAACCGGATCCAACTTTAGTGCCTACAGAGCCACCGGAGAAAATCAACCCTTCCTGACGCATGTGGAATTTCCACTGACCATATTCTACCACATCTCCCAGGAAACCGAAAATAACCGATTGAACCGGCGCAAATCCAATACCGCGAATCACGCAGCTAAATACAACCCAATTAAAATCGAGGGGATTTAAAAGAAAAATCAAATGACCAACAAAGCAAAGCAAGACACCGGCCAGTGACATGTTACGTTTACCAAAGCGCCGCAATAGCATCGGACTAAATACGAGCATAACCGTAATGTTAATTACTGTTTCGACCAGATACAGAATACTGTATACCGTATCATTGCTAAATACGTATTTGCAGTAATACGGAAGAACCGTCCCATTGACGCAGAAAATAACATTCTGCATCATCCAAATGGTCATGGCTGCCCAGAAATATTTATTCAAAGCAATGCATTTCAATGATTTGAGAATAGGAATTTTAGCTTCCGAACTTTTCCGTGCATCAATGACAACGGTTTCTTTACATTGGCTAAAGCACAAAAGCAATAAGGCCAATGCCAACACGGCCCAAATAGACATAACCTTGACCCATGCCATCTGTGTATCGCCAAATACTTTGACTAACGGCAACGTAGCCGATACAGCCAAGATACGGCCAATCGGTGACAGAGCCATACGAATAATGGACAACATATCCCGTTCTTTGGAAACACGTGTCATCATAGCCGATAAACTGCCATATGGCAAGTTTAGGGCTGTATAGCAAACAGTCGTGCATAAGTTATACGTAACAAAAATATAGGCAAACTGCAATGCCGATGTCGTTTGCGGTACCGTATAAATCAGGATAATAGAAATGGCAAAAGGCAAACTGGTCCACAAAATCCAAGGACGGGATTTCCCCCATTTGGAATTGGTCTTTTCAACGACGAATCCCATGATAACATCCGAAAAACCATCAAAACAACGAGAAATTAACATGACCAGACCGACAACAGCCGCATCAATGCCAGCATAGTCCGTATAAAAGAACGTCAGGATAGCCATACCACCCCAAACAACGTTTTGTGCCGTATCTCCCAGCGCGTAGGATATACGAGTAAACCAGGATAATTGACCCTGATTTGGTGCCGTACTGCTTACAGAACTACTCATAATGATTGCAACCTCCATTAACGTATTTGATATTGTTTTGATACGATTTCATGTATCTTTTATGTATATTATACTGTTAGATTTCTTGCTCATTCTATAAAAATTTGCTTTTCCTTTAGATAAGCAAATTTTCTGTATATATTCCATAAAATGGCGTATATACTAGGATTTCCCAAGTCATAGTTAAGCAATTTTTATGCTTTTTGCGCAATGACTATATTATTTTGCTTTATATATAAAAATTATACAAAAATTTATTTTTATTACATTTACGATATACAAAAAAATAGTCGTATTTATATATACAAAATAAAATCAAAACATGATATAATATCACCAAAAATAACATATAAATATACTCATTAGCAATTTAAGGAGGTTTATTCGCATGAAAATCGACCAAATTAATTCTAACATGCAATATACATCTCGATGGCATCGCTTAAAAACAACGCCCCGTATCCGACGACGTATTGCATCCAATATCGTGGCAATTAATATCATGTGTTCTGCTACGGCCATGCTACGACTAAGTAATTTTGGTGTCGATCCCTACTCGTGTATGAATCTAGGGCTAAGCCTAATCAGCTCCCTGTCGTTCGGCACGTGTACATCTATCGTCTGTTTTCTTTTATTTATCCCAGTCCTGCTATCAGGCAGGCAATTTATCAAAGCCGGCACGATTATTTATTTGATTTTACTGGGACCGTTATGTGATGTATATAGTTTTATTCTATTTTCCATTTTTGGTCTTCCTGAAACACTGGATATAACTAGCCGTATCTGTTTTCTGATCTTCGGTATTCTCACCTCGTGTTGGGGTGTTTCCTTTTACCTTTGTTCCAATATCGGTCTTGGGCCATACGATGCGATTCCCTGGATTTTAGAACATCGCAGCAATGGTCATGTTACTTATAAATGGGGCCGTATCCTTTGTGACTGTACGTGCATTATCATCGGATTTCTCTGCGGCAGTATCGTAGGTATCGGTACGCTAGCCATGGCATGCTGTACAGGCCCAATTGTTTCCTTTTTCAACCGCCATGTCGCTGTTCCTTTTATTTACGGCAAAGGAGCCGTAAATCCCTTAGAAAAACAACATAATGGATGAAACAGCATAAAAAAACCGGAATACGCATCTAACGTATTCCGATTTTTTAACATATATAAAAGGGGATATGTGGGTAATGGAACATCCATTATTTATAAAATTCCGGGCATTCTTTAAGTTGAATCGGTAAAATTTCTCCCGGTTTCTGCTGTGCTTTGACGCATACATCGGCTGTCAGTGCAGCTGCATAGCCATCCCAAGAGGTCGGGCCATTGAGTGGAGTGCCATTGTTGATATTATCAAGGAATGCCTGTAATTCTACATCATACGCTTCGATAAAGCGATCTTTCCAATCCATAAGAATCGGCCGTTTAAGAGCTGCATCTTTACGAACTTGTACCGTTGCCGGTTCCGGCAAATAAGCCACGCCGTCTTCCCCAACGACTTCGCACTTGATATCGTAACCGTATTTGCAATTTACAAAGATTTCAACATCAATGCGTACGCCTTTTTTAGTTTCTACCATGACAATCTGCGGATCTGCCAAATGGTCGGATGCATATTTAGTCTTACGCGGATATACGACCTGAGCCGATACATATTCGTCATCGAGGAGCCAGTGCAGTACATCAATTTCGTGAATCATCGTATCGTTAATGGCCATATCTGTTGTATAACGGTCATCAACAACAGGATTGCGGTGTGCTGCGTGCAGCATGAGGGGGGCACCAATTTCGCCAGCATCAATCGCTTTCTTCAATGCAACATATCCGGCATCAAAGCGGCGCATAAAACCAACCTGTACTAAATGTTTGCCTTGTTTCATTTCAGCTTCCACAATTTCCAAGCAATCTTCTGCTGTCGTTGCTAACGGTTTTTCGCAGAAGCAGTACTTGCCGGCATTTACGGCATCCAATACATATTCTTTGTGTGCCGGGCCCCAGCAGGTAACCAAGACAGCATCTACGTCGTCAGCATGAACTAATTCATGACCATCAGCATAAAATTTAGCCTGCAGTCCCAAGTCTTTAATAACCTGTTCAGCATGTTCCTGATTAATATCATTAACCGCTACAACAACACCACCGGATAATGTATTTGTAATTCTTTTAATATGTTCTACACCAATACCACCGCAGCCAATTACACCAATTCGTACCATTTTACATTCCTCCTGTATTTAAAAAATATAGTTGTATACTAATTATTGTTATGATTGATTAAAAATTACGTTGAATGACAGCTTCAGCTTTTTCTTTGCCAATACGATATACATCATCGGGATCCATCTTGTAATATTCGGGACGGAACAATTCCAACGATACGACATCTTCTTGCCAGCCGATTTTTTTCAGCGTCTGGAAAATGCCATCTAAATCAATGCAGCCTGTTCCCGGCCATACACGGTCTTCGTCCAGTAAAGAGCCAATCGGAAAATCTTCCGTATCATTGAGATGAACGATAAAAATCTTTTTGCCATCAGCTTTTGCCAAATCTTCCAGTTTGGAACCCATACCATGGAAATGGAAGCAATCCAGCGTAATGCCAACATTATCCAAATCAACGGCCTGAACGACGTTCCATGCTTCGCCAAAAGTATTAATAGAAGCTGCAGGATGGCCAATAAATTCTACGGCTATACGCATGCCATAGGAAGCGGCAATTTGTCCCATTTCTTTTAAGCAAGCAACAGCAGACTGATAAATTTCTTGGCGAGTTACTTTTTTCAAATCTACTGTTGGTACAGTAATAATCGTCTTGCAGCCGATTTTTTGTCCCCATTCGCACATTTGGCGCAGTTCGTTCAATACGCCCTGATATTCTTCTGGTGTGCGGTTATTGAAAAAGCACAATGTATTGAATGCCAACGGTTTAACATGATGGGTCTGGAAATATTCAGCCAATTCATCGATCGTATGGTCTTTTAAATAATTGGGAATACCATCCATCGTGCGTGGTTCGATCATGTCGTACCCGTATTTTTCACATAATGCCAAGTCTTTTTCCAAGCTGGATTTTTCCAGGCATGTTGCCTGATTCATGCTCAATTTCATCTGTTTAATCTCCTTTGTATAGATAAATTTTATAATATTCTCTTATATAGCGCGTACTTTCGCATAAAGATTCACGATTTCTTTTGCCATTTCACGCATGGCCATCGCCGTCATAACATAATCTTGCGCATGGGCAATGACGACAGTAACCGGTTCATTAAATTCGCCTTTCGCCTGACGCGTAATCAATTCATCCGTTTGAATCTGATGCGCCCGCAACAATAGTTTTTCAGCTTCTTTTAATAAATCCTCAGCTTCACCAAAGTTTCCTTTGCGAGCCTGCCGTAATGCTTCTGTTACTTTTGCTTTACCGTCACCGGCTTGGGAAATAATTTCAAATGCAATTTCTTCAAGGTGTGTCATCGTTATACCCCTCCTCGATTAGGAATTTTCTTTCATTTCACACGGATCAACATTGGCATTTTTTCCATACCGGAAACGATATTCAATAGCTTCCAATGTATGACCTTTGGTTTCCGGTACAAAATACGCTGCCAATAACACCGTGACTATATTAATCGCTGCAAATCCCCAGAAGGTATACGATAAACCAACGTATTCCATAAAGATAGGGAATGTCAGACCGACGCAGAAATTAGAAAGCCATAAGAAACATACGGCTATACCCATTCCTATCCCGCGCAAACGAGTTGGGAAAATTTCGGAAAGCAATACCCATGTAACCGGTGAAATAGCCGATTGCTGGCATGCTAAGAAGCAAACAGTCAACGCTAAGATTAAATACGGTTGAATCGGTGAACCACTCAGGGTCAACGAAACCACACCCATTAAAATCAACACAATAATAATGCCAATCTGTCCGCCAATCAGCATATGCCGCCGTCCAACGCGCGCCAACAGCCAAAAAGCGAAGAATGTAGCCAGTACCGAAATCAAGCCATTGGCAATGTTGCCAATTAATGCGGCTTCTGTGCTAAATCCGGAACGCTGCAAAATCTGCGTACCATAATACATAATCGAGTTGACACCGGTAAGCTGCTGAATCGCTGCCAAAAACATGCC
>CALBLM010000341.1 GCA_937895695.1 uncultured Megasphaera sp. | reverse complement strand
GGCTGCTGGCGGAACTCCGGCAGAATTTGCCGTTCCGGCTCCCTGTGACGGCATGGCTCAGCTTCGTGGCGCTCAATGTGTATTGCCCAGCCGGGATTTGATTGCAGCTTCTATAGAAGCCATGGCCAGGGCCCATAATTTTGACGGTCTGGTCTTTCTGTGTGCCTGCGATAAAATCGTACCGGGCATGCTCATGGCTGCAGGTCGTGTCAATATCCCAACTGTTGTTGTCAGTGGCGGTCCTATGCTGGCTGGCCGTCACAAGGGCAAAGATATTAGTGTTAGTACGATGTTTGAAGCCGCAGGCAAGGTAGAATCTGGTCAGATGTCACAAGAAGAAATGACAGAAATGGAATTTCAGGCATGCCCAGGATGCGGTTCCTGTTCCGGTTTGTTCACGGCTAATACGATGAACTGCATGACTGAAGTATTGGGCATGGGTCTTCCAGGTAATGGCACGATTCCGGCTGCATACTTTGGCGCACGCCGTATTTTGGCGAAAAAAGCCGGCGCTGTTATTATGGATTTGGTTAAAAAAGACATTAAGCCCCGCGATATTATGACGATGGAATCTTTTGAAAATGCCATTGCTGTCGATATGGCGATTGGTGGTTCTACGAATACAGTCCTTCATTTACCGGCTATTGCCCATGAAGCTGGGATTGATTTACCATTGCAGAAATTTGATGAAATCAGCCGTAAAGCCGCATATATCTGCAAAATGAGCCCAGGCGGCACGTATCACATGCAAGACCTTAACGAAGCCGGTGGGATTTGTGCTGTCATGAAAGAACTGACAAAACTCAACATCATTCATACCGATGCGAAAACGGTTACTGGTACGATTGGTGAACGTATTGCCAATGCTCACAACGAACGGCCTGAAGTATTGCACAGTGTAGACAATGCATACATGAATAAAGGCGGCATTGCGATTTTGACGGGTAATTTAGCTCCTAATGGCTCAGTTATCAAAGAAAGTGCCGTAGAACCGGATTTACTTACGTATACAGGTACGGCAAAATGCTATGATTCAGAAGAAGATGCTATTAAAGCGATTATTGGTGGCGAAATTAAAGAAGGTCATGTTGTTGTCATTCGCTATGAAGGTCCAAAAGGTGGCCCGGGTATGCGCGAAATGCTCAACCCGACAGCTGTTATTACCGGCATGGGCTTAAAAGTAGCCTTGCTGACAGATGGCCGCTTTAGTGGTGCTAGCCGTGGTGCCTGCATTGGACATATTTCGCCGGAAGCCATGGAAGGCGGTCCCATTGCGCTCATTCATGATGGAGATACCATTTCTATTGATATTCCGAATCGTAAATTACAACTCGAAGTCAGTGATGAAGAACTGGCAAAACGTAAAGCTGCTTGGAAACAGCCGGAACCGAAAGTTAAGACAGGATATTTGTCCCGTTATGCTCGTCTCGTAACATCTGCAAATACAGGTGCTGTCTTGAAATAGATTGGCTATAGGGATATGAAAGGGCCTGCCTTTGGTGGGCCCTTTTGTATATATATCATAATAAGAAAGGTTGTAATACACAATGAAAAAAGTATGTGCTTTGATTGGCAAGTATTTTGGTGTTCTTGCCGTCATCTTCCTCATTTTGGGGATGACAACGCCAGACAGTTTTAAATGGGTATTGGGAAAAATCGGTGATATTTCTGTTCTAAGCCTGTTGTTAGGCGTTGTTATGTTTGGTATGGGTACGACATTAAGCCTGCATGATTTTGCACTAGTACTCAAACGGCCGCGTGATGTATTCTTTGGTGCGTGTGCGCAGTATTTTGTCATGCCCTTTTTGGCATATGTATTATCTACGATATTCCAATTGGATCCGGCCCTGACAGTCGGTGTTGTTTTGGTTGGTACTTGCCCAGGTGGTACGTCTTCAAATGTTATTACCTTTATGAGTAAAGGGGACTTGGCGTTATCCGTTACTATGACGAGTGTTTCGACCGTTATTTCGCCGATTATGACACCGCTTCTTACGTATTTGATTATTGGACAGCGTGTAGCTTTTGACCCGGTAGGCATGTTTATTTCTATTTTGCAGATTGTTATTTTCCCTATTTGCCTGGGTCTGGCTGTCAAATATTTTCTGCCAAAATTGGCTGCAACAGCAACAGATTATTTACCGGCCGTATCTTCTTTGGCTATTTCGTTCCTTATTGCCGGCATTATTGGTGCCAGCCGTAATGCTATTCTTTCCAGTTCGGGCGTCATCTTATTAGTCGTTATCTTACATAATTGCCTGGGCTATGCACTTGGCTTTGCGATCGGTCATTTTTGTGGCATGAGTTGGAAAAAAATGGTTGCCTTGTCCATTGAAGTCGGCATGCAGAATTCCGGCCTTGCTACAGGTCTTGCTAAGGCACATTTTGCATCGCTGCCAATGGCTGGTGTTCCCGGTGCTGTTTTCAGTGCATGGCATAATATTTCCGGTGCTGTATTGGCATATTTATATATTAACTTCCTCAATAAACGGTTTGATTCTGAATATGAAGAAAATAATGTTAAATCAGCAAAAGCTGTACCCAATGCTGGACATTAATACATAAATTTGTGTAATGAAAAGACAGGATATATGGAGTGAATGCTCCGATATCCTGTCTTTTTTATTCCGTGTATTCGTCTTTGTTCATATATTCAATATAATCTGTTCCCAATTCTTTTAGCACATCGAGAATAAGCGTAAATTTTTCACCAATTTCACTCAGGCTGTATTCGACTTTAGGCGGAATTTGGTCATACGAGGTACGGATAACTAATCCACGAGTTTCTAACGTTTTTAATTGGCGCGATAAGGTGGTATGTGTCATTTCTTCGGGCATGCGGCGTAGTAATTCATTAAAGCGGACAGGACCGTCTGACAGTAAATAGATAATGTACATAGACCATTTTCCTGTCAGTAGCTTTTGCGCTGTTACATAGGGACAGCGACCGAATAAATCTTCTTTCATAGATACGTTCCTTTCTGATACTGGTATCATTATATATCGTACTTGTTATGATGCAACTCCTTAGCTATAATTATAGATGTACAAAGAAAGAATTACAATATAGATGCCAATGTATGGAAATGGAGGAAACGAAAATGACAAAAGAAACCTTAGAATTTGTAACAGCAAAGACCAAAGAATTGATGGCAGCTCCTAGCTGCAGTAAAGAAGCTAAAGATGCAGCCCAAGCTTGGTTGGATGCTGTAGGTACGGCGAACGAAGCGGCAGAAACAAAAAAATATATTGCTGAATTAGAAGCGGATATTACGACGATTGATGGTTTGATCGCTTTTGCCGGTTCTGATGCGGGTAAACGTGTATTTGGCGCTGACGTAGCACCGAAAGTAGTTGAACAAGCGAAAGCAGCCAAAGCCAACGGGGCTGTATATTGCTTCTGTGATGCTTGTAAGGCCGCAGAAGTTATTCTTAGCAAAAAAGACGAATTGCTGAACGCATAAACAGCGGTATATTTTTGCATACAATGCAACAAGCCAGAACAGCATAAAAACTGTTCTGGCTTGTTTTTTTACTTGTCAATTATATTGCAATGGGATGAGATGCTGTTATGATTTTGGCTCCGCCAACTGTCGTTTGGGTTGGCAGAGAAATGTTCAGACCTTCAATATCTGTTGGAATTCGTTTATATGGTAGTTTTTCCATTATTTTATCCATGGCCTGTGTGAGAATATCGTAGGGATTATTTAACATAGATGCAGACTTCCGGTCAAAACCGCGGGAGCTGTACTGTTTAAAGGTTCCCTTTTGTCTGTCATAGGCATAGACGGTAAAATGATAGGCATATTCCGTGATTAATTCGTCGTCATCATGGAAAAAGAGCGTATACTGCCGCCACTGCCAGGTACGTACAACAGGGACCAGAACGATATCAGCATGATATGTTTCTGCTAATGTACGCAACTTGCCTTCTGTTATATCTTGTGGAGACAGACAATCTTCCGGCTGAAGACGATTCCAATAGGGGATGCGAAATGGCTGCATCAAGCGATGAGTCATATAATTAGTGACTGCATCTTGACGTGTCGTATTGACGATGAGGACCGAACGCATATGATCAAATCGGGGTTCAGCTGCAAAGACTGTCATGCTTATGATACTTAGCACGATGATGAACAGGATACGCTTTTTCATGGTCATTTCCTCCGATTAGAAATTTCCGTTATCGTTTAGCAAGGGACGGGTATTATCTGCTCTGGGAATATATTGTTCCAATTTTGCCAGCATGGCATCTTTATCCATAGGTAATGTACCGCCAACTGGAAATAGATTAGAAACATGATTGCTTCTAAAAAGACAGGGATTTTTCATGTCTGTGTGGCGAAGAATCATATCTAATTCTTCCAAAAAGCCCCGAGTCGTTAATGGAGTGAATTTTCCTAGTACAACATCTTGGTATAATGGGGCATCGCCGGGAATAATCAAAGATAAGGCACTGAGCATCGTAGGATTGATAGCCGAAACGACTTCTGCTGTGTGCAAGGCGTGTTCTTTCGTGCGTTCTTGCCCGCCGAGGCCGAGGATGATCATTGTAGATAATTTCATGCCGGCAGCCAAAGCTTTTTTACCGGCTTGAATCGTCAAGGCACTCGTCGTACCTTTTTTTACATGGCGTAATACTTCGTCGTCGCCGCTTTCAATACCCATGTATAAGATACCTAAGCCGGCTTCGTGGAGACGTTTCAAGTCTTCCGGTGATTTTCTGTTTAAATCAGCCGGTGTAGCATAGGCACCGATACGAGTGATGTTGGGAAATGTACTATAACATTTGTGAAGAATGTGGATTAAATCATCTGTTGGCAAGACAAGGGCATCGCCATCAGCTAAAAAGATTCGGCGAATAAATGGATATGCCGCAGCTCCTCGTTCAATGATACCATCAATTTCTTCTAACGAGCGCACGCGATATTTCGATGCTTTATACATGGTACAAAATGTACACATATTATGAGAACAGCCGATAGTGACACGCAAAATAAAACTACGTGCTTCACTAGGCGGTCTAAATACTAAACCTTCTGCATTATCAATTAACATAGTCATTCTCCTTTCATCTCTTATTATACACAGGTTGTTGAGTTTTGGTAAATACTTTTAGATAGAAAAAATTTGCATACCAACTAATACGTTTTACGACTTAAAAATGTTAAGTTAAATGTTTAACTAAAAAGAAAAAAGTAAATAGAATATTAAATAATTATTGACTTATCTAAAAAATACCGCTATAATAAAACTCAACAAATACAGAACAGTGTTGATTGGGAGTAGTAATATCGCAGCCGAACGTACAGAGACCTGCTGGTTGGTGAGAAGCGGGATGGAAACTCGATATGAAGTCGCCCAGGAGCAGCTGTCCTAAAACGACATTGTCGTGAGTAGATACAGCCGGCAGGCAGCCGTTATCTTGCCAGGCATTGGATGGAAGTATCCGGAGATGCTTGCAAAGTGGCCATATAGTATGGCAAAAAGAGTGGTACCGCAGAGTAACATACTTTGTCTCTTCATGATGAGAGGCAAAGTATTTTTTTTCGACCAATCAAAACCGTTTCGTTATTTGTGATTCGATTGTTTTATTACATATTGTTGTGAAAAGGGGTAAGAGTGATATGATGGAGCTGATTGGAAAGTTAAGCGGTTTTGTTGGTAAGAATCTGACATATATCGTATTTATCGTTGTTATTTGGGCATATTTTATGCCAAATGCTTTTTTATGGGCCGTACCGCATACGGTATTATTGTTGGGAATTATTATGTTTGGCATGGGGATGACATTGCATGCCAAAGATTTTAAACTGATTGTCCAGCGTCCGAAAGAAGTTTTAATCGGTTGCGTAGCCCATTATACCATTATGCCGCTGTTGGCATATGCATTGGTTCTGGCCTTTGAAATGCCGCCGGAATTAGCCGTTGGCATGGTGTTGTTAGGATCCTGCCCGAGTGGTACAGCATCCAATGTCATGGGCTTTTTGGCGAAAGCCGATGTGCCGTTATCTGTTTCTATTACGACATGTTCCACCTTGTTGGCACCTATCATGATGCCGTTCATTGTTTGGGCATTGGCTGGTCAGTGGGTTGAAGTTTCGTTTATTGCTATGGCAACGACAGTGATGAAAGTTATTTTGATTCCGTTAGTATTGGGCTTGATTGTTCATCGTATGATGGGTGAAAAACATGTTGCGTCTTTATCTAAGGTATTGGTTTTGATTTCTGCATTCGGCGTATTGGTTATTGTTGGCGGCGTTATTGCTATTAACGGACCGAAAATTTTGGAATTAGGGGCATTTATTGTGCTCATGGTTTTACTGCACAATCTTGGCGGTTTCCTCGTTGGCTATTTTGTTACCGGAAAATTGGGCTTGGGTAAAAAACAACAGCACTCCGTTACTTTGGAAGTAGGCATGCAGAATGATGCGTTGGCGATTTCGTTAGTATCTGTATTCTTTGCGCCGGCTGTAGCAATTCCGGCAGCAGTAGGTGCAGCAATTCATCAGATTACAGGTTCTATTTTAGCCGGTATTTTTGCTCGCCATATGGATAAAATTGAACAACGGGAACAAGAAAAACAGCAGACCCTGGCTGAAGCAGCTGTTCCGACACAGCACTAAGATGATATAAAAAAAGATTGGGCATAATATCCTCATGCTCAATCTTTTTTATATCCCAACATGGTATATGTTGTTTTCGTCTATCCCCCGATAGTATAACTTATTTTTCGTCCATAATTGCTTCCGGCCCCCGATCACCGGTACGAATACGGACGGCGTCATTTAATTCGTATACAAAAATTTTACCATCGCCGGGCTTACCTGTTTTGCAAACTCGCTGTGCTACTTCGATGACTTTGTCGACAGGAATTTCACAAATGACAGTTTCTACTTTTATCCCCGGAAGTAGATTGATATTGTATTTTTGTCCTCGGTATACTTCTACGTATCCTTTTTGCAGCCCACAGCCAAATACTTGGCTGACAGTCATCCCTAAGACGCCGATTTTATTTAAGGCATCTTTTAATTCTTCCAACTTGCTGGGCCGTGTAATAATTTCTACTTTTGTAATTTTTCGTTCCATAGCAAGCACCTCCTAGTTGTTATAAGGTATGTGTTTTTATGCCAATATCATCAATGGTAGAAGCTTGATTTGTCATGGAATTGAAAGAAGAGTCAAAGGGACTTCCTGCAGACATCAACGCATGGTTATACGCACGTTCGCCATGTTCGGTAATGTCCAATCCCGTAATTTCTTCATTTTTATCAGCACGCATATGTGTAAATGCATTGATAATCTTGTATAAAATGATGGTGCCGATAATGGCAAATGCATAAGCTACCAGTGTGGAGATAATTTGAGCGACTAACAAATGAGTTTCTCCATAAAATAGACCATTGGCACCAGCCGGATTGACTTCCGTCGTAGCCCACAGACCTGTTGCGATAGAGCCCCAAGTACCGCCAAGACCATGAATACCGAACGCATCGAGAGAATCATCATACCCCAGTTTTGCTTTTAAAGTAGCCACGGCAAAGTAGCAAAGGACCCCACCGATTGCACCGATGATAATCGCCGGAATCGGTGCGACAAAGCCGGCTGCCGGTGTAATAGCTACTAAGCCTGCAATACAGCCGGAAGCAGCTCCTAAGATAGTTGGTTTGCCGTTTAAAATCCATTCAATAACGACCCAGGAAACAGTCGCAGCGGCAGCAGCTCCCTGTGTAGCGATAAGTGCGCTGGCAGCAAGACCATTAGCCCCCAAGGCACTGCCGGCATTGAAGCCGAACCAGCCGAACCACAGCAATGCGGCTCCTAAAACGGTCATCGGCAGATTGTGCGGCATCATCGGGATTTTTCCCAATCCGTGGCGTTTGCCTAACAAAATACATAATGTCAAACCGGAAACGCCAGAAAGAATATGGATGACGAGGCCGCCGGCAAAATCAAGAGCGCCTAGTTTGGCCAGAAAACCGCCGCCCCATACCCAGTGTGCCATGGGATTGTAAATCAAGATAGCCCATAACAAAATGAAAATGACAAAGGCGTGGAATTTAACACGTTCCGCAAAGGCCCCTGTAATTAAAGCCGGTGTAATTACAGCAAACATGCATTGAAAAGCGACAAAGGCCATTTCAGGAATCGTGCCGTTTTCTAGTACGGACATTCCAATGCCCGTCAGTCCGACTTTGTCGAGTGAACCGATAAAACCATTCATATCTGTACCAAACGTCATTGCATAGCCGAGAATAATCCATTCAACAGAAATCATAGCAACAATAAAAAGACTCTGCATAATCGTTGTCAGTACATTTTTATCACGAACCATGCCGCCGTAGAAAAAGCCAAGCCCCGGTGTCATGATAAATACTAAGGCAGCACTAATCAATACCCAAGCCGTATCGCCGGCATCAATCGTTCCCGGTTCCGCGGCAAACGCAGTCGGTGCAGCCATTACCAAGAATGGTAAGGTTAGCCGTAGTATGGAGCCTAATTTTTTCATCGTCATCATCCCTTCTAAGAAAATAAAAATGGCATCTTAACAGCAAAACATCCCCTCAAATGAAATGCTGTAAGACACCGTTGTCTTTTACTATTTAGTTATATTCAATAGAAAAACAGACAAGCCCTTACTAATCAGGTACCGTGATTAATAAGGGCTTCATTGCCGTATATATTCTATTGATGTGATTAATTATAACGGCATAGATGGGAATTGTCAATTAATTTTTTCGAATTTTTTTCGAAATTTGTTATTTTATTAAATAGAGCCTGTTAGATATCGCATGGATATTCGAAGAAACGCAACAAGGTTTTTCCGTATGGTTATACAAACAGTATATGGCCGATAAAAATATAACAGGTCAGGGAAATCGCACTTAAGGCAGTCGTATTCATGACGATTTGGGTAGCATAATCGGGGTTATTGCCAAATTCCATGGCAAAGAGCGCTGTATTTACGGCTGTTGGAATTGAACAGTAAATGAGGAATACTGTCGCGCTGACAGCAGTAAATGTACCTGGAAAGAGTGCATTGGCAATATAAATCATGGCCAGACCGATCAAGGGCAGAACAAATAATTTCAGTCCGCTGACAATCCAAACATCTTTATCGAGCCAATGGATTTTAGTTTGAGAAAGTTGTGCGCCAATACTAATCATGGCCAACGGAAGCAAGGCGTTATTGGACATTTCCATAATAGGCCAAAAGAAAAAATCTTTGGCATCCCAGTTTACATAGCGGGCTAGCAAGGCAAGAACTAATACATATAGCATAGGCATGTGGAACATGACTTTTAACGTGTCATGGGCCGATAGGCGGCCACGGCCGGCTTGATATAAGCCGAGCGTATTCAGCGTAATACTTTGAATGATAAAGATAATAACTTGGGATACTAATGCTTCTGTTAGATAGGGTGTTTGTCCATTGACGACAAAGGGATCGTGTGAAAAAACGAGAATAATTAGAGCCACGCCGAGATTGCCCGTATTGTTAAACATGAGGGCATTACGACAAGATTGTACCATGCCTGCGTCATAATGACGAATTTTGCTGACGATATTGGCTAAACCAAAGCAAATAATCATAAAAATAAAAATATTGGCAATGATGCCCAGGCTTCCCGGTGGAAAGTCTGTGCTGTATACTTTGGTAAAAATGAAACTAGGAATGATTAGATAGAACATTACCTTAGAAAGGGTTTTTACGTCAATTCCGAATTTTCGATCTAAGCCAAATCCGATTAATACCAGTGCAAAAATCGGAAGCATTGTGTGCTCAATAATAAACCAGAAAACCATGACAAGACCTCTCTTTGTAAAAAATAATAACAATATGATTGTTATTATACGTCATAAAAAAAGAAAGGCAAGAGAAAATCTAAAAAAGAAATTCTCTTGCCCCCCATAGATTGTCTATACATTTTAAATAGATGTCGCATAACTGGTAAAGTAATACACGACGTTCAGCATCGTTTCACACATGTATTTTAAGGCATTGCTGTCCCAATGAAAATCCGGTGAATGACCGACAACGGGTTCGTCGCTATATACGCCGACATAATAAAACGTACTGGGGACAGCGGCACTAAAATACGCAAAGTCTTCGGAACCGGAACCGCGTTGCATAGGTACGACATCTACTAAATCAGCACATTGTGTCTTTAAGATAGCTTCTACCCGATGTGTCGTATCGGGATTGTTGAAGCAGACCGGCGAAAAAGGCACGATATGCAAGTCATACGAGCCGCCATATGTTTCCGTAACCGCTGTTAAGATATGACGAATTCGTTCCAAAATATCTTTCCGTTTTACTTCGTCATACGTACGCAGTGTTCCTTTGAGTTCTGCTGTATCGGGAATGACATTGGGGTTGTGACCGGCTTGAAATTGACCAAACGTCAGGACAACGCCGTCACCATCAGCGCGACGGTGATAAACGTAATTTTGCAGCTGCTGAATGATATCGACACCCATTTGAATTGGGCTGACGCATAAGGATGGCTGGGAACCGTGACCGCCCTTGCCGTGCAAGGTGATCGTAAAATCATCGCACGATGCAGAAATTTCACCGCTGCGGATACCGACATATCCTTTGGGAAGACTACCGGCTACATGCAGTCCTAATGCGTAGTCTACGCGGGGCGTGTTTAAAATGCCGGCGTCAATCATGCGGGCGGCGCCGCCATTGCCTTCTTCGGCAGGCTGAAAGGCCAAGCGGATAGTGCCGTGCAGGCAGTCCTTGTGTTTGTTTAGGATTTTAGCAACCCCTAAGAGATTGGCCGCATGGCCATCGTGCCCGCAGGCATGCATGACGCCATGTACCAATGAAGAGTATGGGCAGTCATATTTTTCTGTCAATGGCAACGCATCGATATCGGAACGCAATAAAATAACCGGTCCCGGAAGGGCACCGCGGATTAGCCCGGTAACGCCAGTGCCGGCAATGATTTTAACATCTTCAATGCCCATCAGTGAAAGTTCTTGGAAAATCGTTTTGCAAGTATCGAATTCTTTTTCGCTCAATTCAGGATGGGCATGAAAATACTCACGCATTTCCATCATATAAGGCAGTGCTTTGCGCACGGCTTCGTGGATGTTGAATGTTGGATTGAATTGTTGGGTCATTTGCCTTATGCCTCCTTTTTGAGCATATATTTTTAAACCTTTGTACTATTTATTTCTATAATATACACAAAAAGTCCTGCCGTCAAAGGGGAATTTTTTATTTTGTCTGCCAAGGCCAGTGAATTTTGTGATTTTCCATATAGACAAAGATAATAGGAATAATGACAAGCGTAAAGACCGTAGATGTAAGCAGGCCGCCAATAACGACGACAGCCATGCTGGCACGTGTTTCTGAACCGGCTGTCATTGCTAGTGCCGTAGGTAGCATGCCGACGACCATTGTAAGGGTTGTCATAAAGATTGGGCGGAGTCGAACTCGTCCAGCTTCAATGATGGCGCTGCGGGCATCCAAGCCTTTCTCAGCCATCAAGGTAAGTGTGTAATCCAGTAATAATGTGCCGTTTTTGGCAACCAATCCATCCATGACCAAAATACCTATCAAAGAGTATAAATTAATGGTGTTATTTGTCAAAAACAGTAAAAATAAGGAGCCGATTAAACCGAGCGGTAAGGAGAACATACGGATGAAAGGCGTTTTGACTGATTCGTATAAAATAGCCAAAATCATGTAAATCAAAATCAAGGATAACACGAGAGCTTCACCTAATTCTTTAAAGGTCGTGGTCATTTGGTCGGCTTGTCCGGAGAAACGATACGTAATGCCTTCCATATCCATCGTGTTCAGCTTGGCAGAAACATCGTTAATCACGTCGTTTAGCGGACGGTTTTGCAACGTACCGCCCAAGGTAATACTGCGTTCCTTATCGGTACGGTTGATGGTTACCGGGCCGGTAGCGGCTTTGATTTGCGCGACATCAGAAATATAAATAATGCGTCCGTTTGCATTGAGCGGAATCGTTTCTAAATCAGAAATATGGAAGCCGTCAGCCCCTTTTAGCCGGACATAAATATCCGTATCATTGTTGTCGTTTTTGACGTCATTAGCCAGAACGCCGGCTTTTTGTCCGCTAATGGCATTGGAAAATGTTTTGTTTAAATCGCCTAATGATGTGCCGTATTGTTTGAGCTTGTCCCGATTAATAGCTAACTGGTATTCCGGCATGCCGTCTTCATAGGAACTGCTGACATCACGAACGCCGGGAATGTCGTTTTTCATCATGGCTTCGATTTCACGGGATTTGGCAATTAAGGCTTCAGAATTTTTACCTCGCAGTTCTAGCCGTAGATTTCCGGAACCGCCACCAAATCCGCCGGATGTTCCCGATACGGATGCCTGGTTTTCTTTGACACGCACATCTCCATCTAGTACATATTGCTGCGCAAACTGGCGCACGTCATTGGTAACTTGCCAAATCGAGCGGGAGCGATCTTTTCGGTCTTTTAAGGTGACTTGAATATTGGCTTGGTTCAGATTACGACCGCCTACCATAGATGTGTAATACGTCACTTCGGGAATGGTATTTAGATAGTCTTCCAGTTGTTTTGTCGCTGCATCAGTTCGCGTTAAGTTGGCATTGGTTGGCAGTTCCAACGTGATGCGGAAGCCGCTTTCATCAGTTTGCGGCATAAATTCAGATCCGACAAGGCCGGACGGAACGAGAGCAGCGGCCAAACAAAAGCAAAGAAGAACGGGAATCACCAATCGTTTGGCATGATCCAAACTCCAAGTGAGAACATGAGTATACGTTGTGCGAGCCCAATCTTCTATGGCGTCCATTTTATGCCAAATGGGTTTATCGGGAATTTTTAATCCTTGACGAAAGAAACGGGAAGCCAGCATAGGCGTCAGCGTAAATGAAATAAAGAGAGAAAAAAGCGTTGCAAAAACAATTGTCAAACCAAATTGCTTGAAATACTGGCCAGTCATGCCGGTCATAAAGGCAATCGGGAGAAAAACGACGACATCACAGAGCGTAATGGCAATGGCAGCCATGCCAATTTCCGTTCGCCCATGCAGGGCCGCGTCCTTAGGGTTTTCTCCTAGCATGAGATGACGGTGAATGTTTTCCAATACAACAATTGAATCATCAACAAGAATGCCGATACATAATGCCATGCCCATAAGGGACATCATGTTGAACGTAAAGCCTGCCATATACATCATGAAAAATGTGGAAACCAATGACGTTGGAATGGCAATCATAACGGCCAGTGTAGAACGCCAGCCGCGTAAGAAGAAGAATAGTACGAGCCCCGTTGTACACAGGCCTTCAATTAATGTCTGCAGTGTATTGTGGAGCGAATTGCGGACGTACGACGCCGATTCATTGGTCACTGTAAATGTATAGTCCGGATTATCCTGACGAAGGGTATCTAGCTTTTTCTGTACATTATCGACTGTTGAAACGACATTGGCATCACTGTTTTTATATACAACCATTACGACCGCATCTTGCCCATTTACGCGGGCATAGCGAGTAACACGCTGATCTTTTCGCTTGATAGAAGCGACGGCAGTAATCGGAATGTGTGCTCCTTTTGCATTCGTAACTTGGATTTTTGCCAGTTCATTCTCATCGGCGTATTGTGCCTTGACGCGGACGTCTGTCGTTGTCGCATTGGAATATACACTCCCAGACGGCATGAGGACATTTTCTGATTTTAATGCAGTGACAATATTATCTAACGTCATATCGTAATGAATGAGTTTATCCTTGTCAATTTCGACAGCAATTTCTTTATCTCTGCCGCCGTGCAGTTCAATTTCGGATACGCCGTCGGCTTGCTGAAGTACATCTTGGAAATCATTTTCCGCTTTAGAATAGATATCATCTAAGGGATGGCTAGATTGGACGGCAATATACATGATTGGTGTAGCATTGACATCACGCTTGATAACGACAGGCTCGTCAATTTCATCAGGAAGCTTGCCGCGAATGGCATTGATCTTTTTGGTAGCATCAATAGCAGCGGCATCGGCATTGGCGGAAAAATCCAGTTCCAGCGTGATGCGGGCTTGTCCGTATGAGGCTTTGGAAGTCATGTGTTTTAAGTTGGAAACAGATGATAAGGCATTTTCAATGGGTTTAACGACCTGTTGTTCTACGGAATCCGCATTAGCTCCTGGATAGTTAACGGATACGGTGACATACGGTGTATTTAATGCCGGCAGCAATTCGACGCCAATGCGGTAAAAACTAAACAGACCGAGAACGACAAAGAAAGCGATGACCATGCAGATGCCGATAGGCCTGTTAATGGAAAATTTTGTTAAATTCATTGTTTTCACCCGATTTCCTTATCAATCATGACATGGGTACCATCTTTTAGACGAGCTAAATTCGTCGTAGCGATGCGATCGCCGTCAGTCAGGCCATCTGTAATTTCTACATAGTCATCATTGCGGAATCCTGTTTTTACGGTGCGGATTTCGATGGTATTATCCGGCAGGATAACGTATAACTGGCTGATGCCGTTTTGTTCCAGTAAGGCGTCTTTGGGAACAAACAACGTATCCGGTCGCTGCAGTACATCGAGTGAAGCTTGGGCAAACATACCGCCTCGCAGCGATGCATCAGGATTCGTAAGAGAAATACGGACAGTATAGGTTTTTGTAGACGGATCCATAGCGGGGCTGACATATGTAATTATGCCGTCGTATGTATTGGCAACAGATTCGATAGATACGGGCAGTGTGGTACCGACTTGCAGTGCTGCGACATCGGCTTCAGCCAAGGAACAGTCGATATAGATACTGCTTGTGTCCGTAATGGTTAACACCTTTGTATTCGCGTTGGCCATGGCACCGACTTCGGCATTGCGATACGTAATAGTACCGGCACGAGGAGCGCGCAATGTCATATCATCCAATTGCTGGTTGGTACTGTCTACGGCATAGCTGGCTTTTGCTTGGGCTGCATACTTACTGGCCACACTAGCCGGAACATCGCCTACTTGTTGTGACTGCAATTGCTCTAATGAAGATTTGGCGACAATCATAGATTGATACATGGTGTCCAATTCTTTTTGTGAAATAGCCCCTTCGTTTTTTAGGATGACGTAACGGTTATAATTCATTTTAGCCGTATCATAATCAACGGCAGCTTTTTGCAAATCCGCTGCAAATTGAGATTCTGCGGATTTGGAATCGGCATTAGCCTGTTGCAATGCAGCTTGATTTTGCTGCAGTGTCAATGCTGCGTCTTGTATATCCTGCACTAAGAGAACTTGTCCGGGAGATACGGTATCTCCTAAGTCGACATTGACGGAAGCGATACGGCCGGCATATTTTGTAGATAAATCCACTTGTGCCAGTGGGACCGTTTGGCCGGATAGGGAAATTTTGCGAGTCATATTTTGACGTGATACTTGATAGGCTTGTACGGTTGCGTTTTTTAACTCTCCTTTGTCTTTCTTTGTCGTATTGGAATGACTAATGAGATATATTCCAATGCAAGCCAACAAGAAGACAAGACTAAAAGCGATTAGTTTGTGGCGACCGCTGTGAAACCAGGTAGGAAATGATAGATTACGTTTTGCCATGGGATATGCTCCTAGAAAATAAAAAAATAATTATATAGTATTCATTATAATAATTCATACATATAAATACAATGATTATACACAAGAAATAATCAAGATAATAACAATATTTA
>CALBLM010000340.1 GCA_937895695.1 uncultured Megasphaera sp. | reverse complement strand
TGGATTAAAGACAGATGGAAATAATGAAACGTTGGATATTGGTACAGATGGCAATCAGCATGAAGTCAATCTTACCTATTCTATTAACAAAAACTTTGCCGCTTTTGCTGGTTGGAGTCGTATTCAGAATAAACTTACTGCTGATGGTGGTAGTTGGAGTCAAACCAATAATATTGCTCAAATCGGTTTAATTGCCAAGGCTCCACTGACTAACAAACTTGATTTCTATGCCAAAGGTGCTCTCGGTACTAAGAGTACATCTATGTGGGAAGCTGGTCTTGGCTACAGCATTACACCGGACCTCGACATCAATGCGGGCTATCGTTATTTGAATACGAAATTGGCTGATAAGGGTGATTATGAAGGTATATTACCTGCAAAAGATGCTAATATTTCTTATAAAGGTTTCATTGCCGGTCTTTCCTATCGTTTTGGTGGTGGTCATACTGAAACAACAGCTCCGGAACCTGTTGTTACCCCTGAACCGACACCGGCTCCTAGTGTAGAAGCATCGGCTCCGACTACTAAAAATGATTACTATTTAGAAAGCATTCATTTTGGCTTCGATGAAGATCAGCCGTTACCGGCTGACCAAGCTAAAATGGATCATTTCGTACAAGTTGCCAAAGAAAATCCGCAGGATACCTTCAAGCTTGTCGGCAATACTGATGCCAAAGGTTCCAGCGCTTATAACGATGACCTTTCCAAACGCCGTGTAGATAATGTAGCTGCCTATGCACAAAGCCAGGGTGTACCGGCTTCCCAGATGCAGCTCGACTATAAAGGCAAAACAGATCCTGTCAGCACAAATGATACCGATCAAGGTCGTGCCGACAACCGCCGTGTTGATATTTGGCAGAATAAATAAGTCCTTTGGTCTTGTTTAATTGATGGAATACGATAAAAGAGAGCCAGTCTATGGATTGACTCTCTTTTGTATATATTCGTAGGTGATATAGTTGTCATTTTGTGAAATAGGAAAAGGAAGGAGTACGATATAGTGTGAGTTAATTTAATACAATATAATATAGAGAAAAAGTCTTGATAATTTCTTATATTTACGCTATAATAACATAGCTAACTTAATAAAAGTACTGGTGCGTGGTAACCCGTTGGGGCTTGTGCAATGGAAACCTATGAACCTTGTCAGGTCCGAGAGGAAGCAGCAATAAGTAGATATTTTCATGTGCCACGAGGAAACCTGATGGGTTATCATACACGAGTACTTTTCAGTTGGTAAAAGCAGCGGTTAGCTGCTTTTTTTCGTATATGGAGAGGAAAGAATCATGGCATACATTGCATTATATCGTAAATGGCGGCCGAAAAATTTTGAGGATGTCGTAGGCCAGGGTCATATTACGGAAACATTGCAAAAGGCGATTGATACCGATAAAGTAGCCCATGCCTATTTGTTTTCCGGTCCGCGGGGAACGGGGAAAACGAGTACGGCTAAAATATTTGCTCGTGCGATGAATTGCGTCCATGGCCCGACTTCACATCCCTGTAACGAATGTGAAGTATGTCGTCATATTTTACAGGGTGAGTCTATGGATGTCGTAGAAATTGATGCGGCTTCCAATCGCAGCATTGAAGATATTCGGACGCTCCGAGAAACGATAAAATTTATGCCTGTAGAAGGACATAAAAAAATATATATTATTGATGAAGTGCATATGCTGACAACAGAAGCATTCAATGCCTTACTCAAAACATTGGAAGAACCGCCGGCCCATGTTATTTTTATTTTAGCGACAACGGAACCGGAACGGATTCCGATGACCATTTTATCGCGATGCCAACGCTATGAATTCCGCCGTATTACCAGTCAGGATATTGCGAAAAGGCTGCTGTATGTCGCAGACCAGGAGCATATTGATTTGACGAAGGGAGCTGCCCATATTCTAGCCGTTCAGGCTGACGGCGGCATGCGGGATGCGTTGAGTATGCTAGATCAATGTGTCAGCAATACAGAAGGGGCGATTGATGAATCATTAGTCCGAGATTTGCTGGGACTCATTGGCAGGGATTGGCTGTTTTCATTGTCTGAAGCACTGTTTGACGGCAAGGGAGCCGTTATTATTAAAGCCATAGATGATATCGTGCGTATGGGAAAAGAGCCGCAAGTGCTGCTAACGGAAGTCTTAGAACATTTGCGGGCAATTATGCTGTACCAAGCCGATTCACAAACGGATACCCTAGCGGCGTACGCCGATTCGATGAAAGAACTAGCGGCACAGGCAAAGAAAATGACGCCGGAGCGAGTGTTTGCTATTTTACAGGTATTACAGCAAGCCTTGCTGTCAGCTAAAAATTCTCCTGTACCACGAATAGCTGTAGAAATGGGACTGCTTATGGCAAGTCGTACTGCAACTGTCGGGACAATCGCCACTACAGAAAACCAAGGGCCGTCTACTGATTTGTCAAATGTTTTGGATAGATTGACACGGCTGGAACAGATTGTCTCTCAAGGGAAAGTTGTACACGCTCCCAAACAGGAATATATTCCCGTGCCGGAAGAAGATGCGGTTTCCCGTGAGATTACTGATGAAGTCGTTCCTTTTCCTGATGAAGAGTATACTAGCAATGCAGAGCCGCCTATGCCGATGACTCCTAAGGCAACATCGTCCAAGACCTCGTCAAGGACGGTTTTGAATGTCTCGGCTTCTCAGGCAGAAGATACGTCTAAAATGGCACCTGCAGCAGCGGCTAGTCCTGCTAAAACCGTAGAGACCACGGCGTATCAAACGATTTGGAAAAACATGTGCGCTATTTTGGATAAAGAAAAGAAAAAAGCTGTATTGTCTTGTATTCGCAACGGACGCGTCGCTTATATTGGCGAGGGATTGGTCATTGTTGCGTTTAAAACGGCATTTATGGTTAAGCGTGCCAATCGCGAAGATTATTTTAAATTTGTTGATGCAGCCTTATCCAGTCTTCTAGAAGGTTCTGTCCATATGATAGGCTATTTGGAGGGAGACGATGAATTAGCTGCTTACGAAAAAAAAAACAGTAAGTCAGGTATAAACAGTCTGCCTGTTGTTTCTAAACAAGACATATCTAACATAGCTGGCAAATCTCATACGATCTCTGCGGGGTCAGAGTCGTTATCAGAAAAAGGTACAAAACCGGCTGACGTGTCGCGTATACAACATACGATAGTACAGGAAAAGCAGGAAGCTAAACTTGTACCGGCAACAATCGCCGATATGTCTCGAGAAGAAAGAGCTTTGTTAGAACCATTGCTCAAAACAGTAGGAGATTGTAATATATACATAGAAAATAAAAAATAGTTGATAAAACAGGAGGAATTATATATGTTTGGTGGAAATATGCAAGGTATGATGAAAAAAGTACAGAAAATGCAGAAGGAAATGAAAAAACTGCAGGAAGATTTAAAACAACGTACCGTAGAAACGACTGTTGGCGGTGGTGCGCTGACATTGGTTATGAATGGTGAAAAAAATGTAGAAAGCGTTCATATCGATCCGAGCATTATTGATCCGGAAGATGCAGAAATGCTGGAAGATTTGGTCGTTGCAGCAGTAAATGAAGCCAACAAAAAAGTAGATGATATGATGGCACAAGAAATGGGTAAAATTACAGGCGGCATGCATCTTCCCGGAATGTTCTAATGGATACACCTCTTGATAGACTGACTGAACAATTTCGTCGTTTACCCGGCATCGGCATTAAAACAGCTCGCAAGCTGGCCTATTATATTGTTCAACAGCCGCCAGAACAGGTCAATGCGTTTGTAGAAGCTATTCGCCATGCCAAAGAAACGATGCGATTTTGTTCAATTTGCTGTAATTTATCAGCTCAGGACCCGTGCCCGATTTGTAGCGATAGCAAGCGGGATCGTTCTACGATTTGTGTTGTTGAAACGCCACAGGATGTCATGGCGATTGAACGCAGTGGTGATTATCACGGCTTGTATCATGTGCTTCACGGCGCATTATCGCCATTAGATGGAATTGGTGTAGATGATTTGCGTATAAAAGAACTCCTAAAACGGCTTAGCGATACAGAAGTAAAAGAAATTATTATTGCTACAGACCCAGATGTAGAAGGTGAAGCAACAGCACTTTATTTGGCCCGTTTGCTGAAAACAGCAGGAATTCGTGTTACGCGTATTGCCCGCGGTCTTCCTATGGGCGGCGATATCGAATATGCTGATGAAGCTACCTTGGCCGGTGCTGTTGCTAACCGTCAGGAGATGTGAGGTAATTATGAATTACATGTGGATAGGCGTAGGTATTATTGCTTTGTTTTTACTAAATAAAATTTTTTTAGCACCTGTTCGCAGATTAATCGTAAATGTTTTTAGCGGTTTGGTAGTTTTACATTTAATTAATACATATGGGTATTTAGCAGGATTTCATACAGTGCCCATTACGCTGGCAACAGGGTTAATTATTGGTATATTCGGGTTGCCAGGGGTTCTTTTAGTTACCTTATATTATACATTTTTTTGATTAAAATGGAGATGGGATAACGTGAATTTGAAAAAAATGGCTGCCGTAGCACTTACGGTAGTGGTTGCAGCAGTGTGCTTATCTGGATGCGGCAACAGTGTTTCTACCAAAGTAGAAACGGTAAATAAATCAGATCATCCAGTGGCACTTACACTGGATGCCAATATGACAGCTCTTCATATGACGACGATTGTCCCCAAAATTTCCGGTAAATTAATTTCGGCACCGCTTACCAAAGGACAGGACGTAAAATCTGGCGAAGTCGTTGTACAAATAGATACATCTCCGTACCAGTCAAGCGTTAGTCAGGCTGAAGCTGAATTGGTGGCAGCGTCTTCCGCAACGACGACATATAAAACGGTTACGGTTCCCGCTTCCGGTGGTGGCGGCGGTGGAGATAATAGCGGCCAGCGGGCTCAATTAAATGCATACTACAAAGATGGGTATTTTTCTCGTGCTGAATTTAATCAGCTTATGTCGAAAAATGCCCCAGCAGCACAGCAAGAGACACAAACCATACAAGTTCCACAGACTGCGCCTGTAGACCATGAAAAAATTGCGCAGCTTCAACAAGCTGTACAGTCAGCACGAGAAATGCTCAGTAATGGCACGATTTATTCGCCGATTGACGGTAAGGTTACTTCTGTATCAGATAATCCATCCGTTGCTGTAGCAGGGAATGTATTAGCAACGATTCAGCAAATGACGCCGTTAGTAGCTACATTTGCCGTACCGGAAATGTATGTTTCCGCATTGCAAGCAGCCAAACAAAGCGGTACATTACAAGTGTCCGTCATTGCGCCGTCTGGAGAATCAGAAACAGGAGAACTTACGTATTTAGCGACAGAAAAAGACTCGTCTACTGGTTCGTATACGGCTAAAATTACGTTTAATAATACGAAAAATTTATTTGTTCCCGGTGAATTTTATCATGTGCGTATTTCTACGCCGCAAGAAGTTTCACAAATTACCGTTCCCAAAACGGCGATTCGTACGAAAGACAGCGGAGACTTTGTATACATTGTCAATGACAGCGGCTTAGCAGATGCCCGTTCCGTTCTTACAGGCGATGAAGAAGAAGGTCGTATTGTTGTTCTCGATGGATTGCAAGAAGGTGATAAAGTTGTTATTGATCCGCCAGAAAATCTGGAAATTGGTATGAAAGTGAAATCATAAGTACCGAGAGAGTGAGTGACGTCTAATGAAAGAAGACACACAGGCAGAGCGGCATACGAGCTTGTTAAAGTCGTTGGAAAAAAGTCTGGATGTATTGGATATTTTTGTAGAATGCAATACAGGACTGACTTTGAAAGAAATTGCTTTACGGACACAACTGAATACGTCAACAGCTTTTCGTATTGTCAATACGTTAGAACGACGCCAATATTTGACTCGCAATGATGCTTCTAAACAGTACCGCTTGGGGCCTAAAGCCTTGGCACTCGGCTATTCTTCGCATTGGACGGAAAATGTTGTTACGTTGACAAAACCGTATTTACGGCGACTGCAGCAAATTTTTAATGAAACAGCCAGCGTATATGTGGCAGAAGGTGACAGCCGTATTTGTTTAGATCATGTAGAAAGCACGCATGCATTGCGGCGCGTTATTTTGATGGGAGAGTCGCTGCCATTATATAAAGGTGCAGCTGGTAAAATATTGCTGGCATGGGCACCGAAGGAAGAACGCAATCGCATGATTGTTCAGTATGGCCATTTGTCAGAAAGCGAATTCACGGCTATTCGCCATAATGGCTATGCTATTACACAGGATGAAAGCGAACATGGGCTGTTTGCATTATCTGTTCCCATTTTTAATTTTGAAGAACAAGTCGTTGCCTCATTGACCATTGCTGGTCCGACGATGCGATTTTATGACTCAATACGGCAAAAAATGCTGTTTACGTTAAGTCAGTATGCCTACGAGATTTCTCATTCCTTGGGGTATCGTAAAAAATGATATCTTATACTATATGGAAAAAAGCAGAATTTCAAGAGAAAGCCTGTGTCATTGCGCCTAAATTATTAGGGCAGTATATCATACGCCGTACAGAAAATACGCTGTGTATAGGCAGAATTGTAGAAACAGAAGCTTATGGCGGCACGTATCGGCGGCAGGCTGATGATGGGGCGCACAGTTTTCGTGGTCTTACGAAGCGGACGGAACCGATGTTTTGTGCCGGAGGCATTGCGTATGTCTATCTGATTTATGGAATGTATCATTGCATGAATGTTGTTACAGCCCCGGCAGGCAGTGGACAAGCTGTATTAATTCGTGCCGTTGAACCTGTTGCGGGTATTGAAGAAATGCTTGCCAATCGGCATATGATTTGTGTAAAACCAAGGATAAGCAACGGCCCGGGAAAATTGTGTCAGGCTATGAACATTACAATGGCAGATAATAAGGCAGATCTATGCAGCAGCTCGTTATGTATTGCCCATCCGGAAATAGTGCCGCGTTTTTCTATTATTCGCACGCCGCGAATTCATATTGATTACGCCGTTAAGGGAAAAACATTTCCTTGGCGTTATTATATAAAAGATAATCCATATGTCTCTATGTGAGTATTACGTTTTTACGTACGAGGGGGAGTTACTATTATAGAGTTCAGAGAATTTAGGTTGGAAGATAAGCCTATAATTGATGACTATTTCAGTCAAAAAAGATATGAACAAGCTGATGCAACATTTATGACACTGTTTGCTTGGCAGTATCCCTATGAAATCCAATGGGCAGAAGAAAACAATGTATTGTATATTCGAGCCGGACGCGGTAAAACGCAGTTTTGGATTCCTCCTTTTGCCCGTAAAGATGGCAGTTTTGCCAAAGGGGTAGAACGGATGCATGAATGGTTTGATGCCCATGGATATCCTTTTTTGATGAAGGGCGTAACGCCGGAAACGGTCGAACGCATTCGTGCGCTCTGTCCGGATTGTTATGATTTTACGCCAGATCGCGACAATTATGAATATGTATATTTAACACAAAATTTAATTAATTTGTCAGGTAAAAAATATCGGCAAAAGAAAAATAATTTAAATCATTTCCGCAATCAATATTTTGGTAACTGGGAATATATTCCGATTACAGAAGATATTTTTGATGAATGCTTAGACGCGGAAAAAACGTGGTATGAGCAGCATGAAGAACAAGATGATGACGAAGAATTAGCTGGTGAACGCCAAGCCATTGAAACGGTATTTAACAATTGGAATATCTTGCAGCCCACAGGCGGTGCTATTCGCATGTATAATAAAATTGTCGCTTTCTCTATCGGTGAAATGCTTAATGATGATACCGCTATTATTCACTTTGAAAAGAGCGATCCGACGATTCGCGGTCTGTATCAAGTGATTAATCATGAATTTGTTGTTCATGCCTGGAGCCATACGACGTATATCAATCGGGAAGAAGATATGGGGATTCCAGGGTTGCGCCATTCTAAAGAATCTTATAATCCTGTGCGGTTTATTGAAAAATATGATGTAACATTGAAAAAGTAGAAGGGACTAACGATGGATATGGAATTTCGTCTAGCTGGACCTCAAGATCGAAATGAAGTAGAAAGTTTATGGGCATACTGTTTTGAACCGAGGGAAAATCCATTTTTTCAATGGTATTTTTCTAAATTTTATGTGCCGGAAAATGTACTGATGGGATTTAAAGATGGTGAAATGGCCTGTTTAACCCATTTGAATCCATATACGCTGAAGCTTCGAGGTAAATGCATTCCCACATCGTATATTGTAGGGCTGGCAACCCATCCGGCGGCAAGACGGGGTGGTGTAGGCGGTAAACTACTCAAGGCTGCGCTCAAAGAAATGAAACGACGCGGCCATTATGTCAATATTTTAATGCCCTCTAAAGCAGGATTTTATCAGCCCTATGGATATGAGTTGTACTGCCATCAATGGAAAGAAACAATGTCGCTGGAATCGTTACGGCCTTTGACGGATAGGACAGTTCGCTTTGCGTTTGTCAATAGCCCGGACCAATGGCGGTATTTGGCAGCTGTCTATGATGCCTACACGAAGCCTCTTTCCGGGTATGCCGTGCGGAATGAAGCGTCTTGGCGCAGCCATATTGAAGCACAACTGGCAGAGGGCAATATTGCTGTTGTGTTTCATGAAGATCAGCCCATTGCGTACATGTATTATAATTTGGGTGAGCCAACGATTATTAGTGGCGAATTTGTGTATGCCACTATGCAGGGAAAACGCGGGCTCTTAGAATATGCCTATAATCATCGTTCCCAAGGTAAAGAATTGCAATGGAATGAAGGGATTCATGACCAGTCGTATCGGTTTTATCCGGATGGTAAACAAGGGCATGAAACAATGCCGTTTATGACGTGTCGCATTGTCGATGTAAAAGGGGCGTTGGAACAAATTTCGTATCCGAACGATGTTTGCGACAGTCTTACGTTTCGTACAGAAGATCCATTGGCTGAATGGAATACAGGAACGTTTACGCTGACTGTAGCCGATGGCAAGGGAAATGTTACAGCATTGCCGGATGAACAACAGGCCGAAGTATCCATGCCTATTGGTACGTTAGCCCTTTTAGTATTTGGTGCTATGGATGTCAATGATTTGGTTTTTTGCGAAAAATTGCAGGGAACGGATGAATCCCTAACAAAATTAGCAGCATTTTTCCCAACGGAAAAATGTTATATCAATGAATGGTATTAACCGTAACATGACATGCTTTTCTATTTTATTTGGGTAGAAGAGCATGTTTTTTCGTATGAACGAATCAAGATTTTTTAAGCAGTTATATAAAAATTTACAGAGATACTGTACCATGATATAATAGATGTAATTACATATTGTACATTAGGTGTAGCAGACTTAATAGAGAAGACCGGTGCAAGACCGGCGCGGTCCCGCCGCTGTAAGGATGAGTCAAACTGTATATATGTCACTGTACGCATGTATGGGAAGGCACAGTTGTGATGATGACTCCGAGCCAGAAGAACTGCCTGATGGATAATCACCGATAGACCTGCGAGCGATGGGGATGGAGATTGACTAGTATTTAGCTATTCAAGCCGCACGGAATTCGTGCGGCCTTTTTTATACTGGCAATGAGCTTACTGGCTGTGATGACGATATGTATGCTGTCCTCGATATCAAAAAGGAGTGGTATCATGTTTGGAAAAAAATTGAAAAAAATGGTATGTTTGTCTTTGGCTACAATGGCTTTGGGTGTAGTGGGTACAGGGATGCCTGTATCGGCAGCCGGTTATACATTGAATCCGGAAGTAAAAGATGCGACGCCGGCATTAAAACAAGCTGCTGAAATTGGTGTACGTACATACAACAATCCGGCAATGCAGCATGTTGCAAATAAGGATGCAATCCTCGTTCTTAGTTTTGGTACGACATATAAAGAAAACCGTGCAAAAACGATTGATAAGACTGTTGCAGCGATTCAAGCGGCGCATCCCAATCAAAAAGTAGTTACAGCCTTTACATCTCATATTATTGTAGATCGCATCAAAGCGAAAGAAGGCTTGACGATTCCGACGCCGGAACAGGCGATGGCACAGCTCAAAAAAGATGGTTATACACGTGTAGCTATTACGACATTAGATGTTATTCCGGGAATGGAATACGCATACGATACAGCTATTTTTGACCTTTATAAAAATGATTTCAAACGGATGACTATTGGTACGCCGATTCTCTATTGGATGGGACAGGAAGATCAACGTGATGATTTAGCTGAATTTGTTCAAGCTCTTTCTACACAGTTCCCAAAAATGGGTAAAAAAGATGCTGTCCTTGTTATGGCTCACGGTACGCCGCATCCGGCTAATGCATACTATGCCGTCTTGCAGGACCGCTTAGATGCTGCTAACGTAGGCAATGTATTTGTATATTCTGTAGAAGGCTGGCCTCATTTGGATACCGTTATCCCGCAGCTGAAAGCAAAAGGCATTAAAAATGTCACGCTCATGCCGATGATGATGGTTGCTGGCGATCATGCCAATAACGACATGGCCGGCGATGATGCTGATTCCCATAAGAGCATTTTGGAAAAAGAAGGGTTCAACGTGACGCCGTACATTCATGGACTCGGTGAAAATGAAGCCGTTCGTAACATGTTCGTAGAACGTGCTAACGAAGCATGGGATGCGTTGGAAAAATAATAATACGATATATTTCTTAATAATATTATAGTATATATGATAAACCCCCGTTGTATTAAACAGCGGGGGTTTGACATATAAAAAAGAGAGAATTAAAAAATTTATAACTATTGTATATGATGAGCAGAAAATTTCTTTAATACGAGTTCACTCAAATATTGAGCGGTATCTTCAATACCCAATAAGCTGCTGTCAATGAGTAAGTCATTGTATTGAAAATCACCTGGCAGATAGTGAGCATATCGCATTTGATAGGCATCGCGTGCTCTATCAACACGGTGAATCATGGCTTTAGCAGTATCTTTATCCATTTTTAAACGTTCAATACAATTTTTTAGCCGTTTTTCATAGGGTGCGTAAATAAAAATACGCAATAAATGTGGTGTGGAGCGAAGTGTATAATCGGAACAGCGACCAACGATAATACAAGATTGAGCATCCGCTAAATCGAGAATAATTTGTTTTTCAACTTGAAAGATTTCATCCTGTTTTTTGGCTTCTATATGCCCCAATGGAAAACACATATTCCAAAATTTGTTTTTAGGAGCCGTTTCTTCTAAATCACTAGCAATAGAAAGAGACATATTCATTTTTTTTGCTGCCATTTCAATTAAATCACGGTCATAGAAATCGACGTTGAGTTGTTGAGCCATTTCTTTAGCAATCGGTCGGCCCATGCTACCAAATTGTCGATTGATGGTGACAATAAATTTTTCCATATGGTAGATCCTCTCAATGTAATTATGATAAGAAACGTTTTAAAAATGCATGAGCGCGGTCTGTCTTTGGCTGAGTAAAAAAATCATTAGGTGAAGCATCTTCTTGTACGATACTGTCAGCCATGAAAATAATACGATCTGAGACATCACGGGCAAATGCCATTTCGTGTGTGACAATAACCATTGCCATACCGTTTTCGGCTAGATTACGCATAACATCAAGTACACCGCCTACTAATTCCGGATCTAGTGCGGAAGTAGGTTCATCGAATAAAATTATTTTGGGATTCATAGCAAGTGTTCTAGCAATAGCGACACGCTGTTGCTGTCCGCCTGAGAGCATATCGGGATATTTATCGGCTTTTTGTGCCATATCGACTTTTTTTAGCATTTCCATAGCAATATCATGAGCATCGTTTTTATTCATTTTTTTAACACTTTGCAGAGCGAGCATGACATTTCCTACGACGGTTCGTAGGGGAAATAAATTAAAATGTTGAAAAACCATAGATACTTCTTCACGCATTTTTCGAATATCATATCCCTTTTCAAGGATACTATGACCATTATATATAATGTCTCCTCCTGTGGGCTGTTCTAGCAAATTTAGACAGCGAAGGAAGGTGCTTTTTCCTGCTCCTGATGGTCCCAATATGCATGTTACTTCATCATGTATATCAAGAGAAATATCATTTAAAACGAGATTATCGTCGTATTGCTTTTTTAAATGGCTTATACGCATTAAGGTATGTTGTTCTTTCATTTTATACCGGCTCCCATCTTTTGTTCGCATATAGTAACAATAAAGCTTAAAATAGAAATCAATACTAAGTAGAATAATGCTAATATGCTATAGCTTTCGACAAATTCAAAGGTAGAAGAAGCGTATTGTCCTGCTTGATACGTCATTTCTGCAACGCCAATAATAGTTAAAATAGAAGTATCTTTAACCGTTATAATTAATTGGTTGCCTAATGCAGGAAGCATTGTACGAAAGGCTATTGGCAAAATTAATTTCCTCACTATTTGTAGTTTTGTCATACCTAAAGATAAACCAGCTTCCCATTGTCCTTTTGGAACTTCTAAGATAGCACCGCGGACAATTTCTGAAATATACGCTCCGGCATTAATGGATACGCAGAAAATACCAGCAGCCACATGAGAAAGATGTATTCCCAAAATTTTAGGAATAACAAAGTAAATATATAATGCTTGTACTAAAATTGGTGTACTGCGAATAACCCATACATAAAAGGCACTGATAGAGTTCAAAATTTTAATATGACGGGCTCTGGAAAAACCTGTAACTAAACCGATAAAATACCCAATAATAATACTACAGATAGAAATAATTATAGTCCATATCAGTCCATGGGCAATGACGCCCAAAATGACACCAAAGTGTGCTGTGCTAAACATATGATATCCCCCCACAACAACTATACAGTAATATTGGACAGGGGTTACTGCATGAAGAAGCAATCCCTGTCTTTTTGTTATTACATTAATTTAACCATTTATCTTCAATCTTTTTAATCGTACCATTATCTTTTAATTCTTGCAGGGCGTTGTTTAATTCGTCTTTATATGGACTGTCTTTAGGGATAGCAAAGCCGTCAGGAATCTTATCTGTATCATTACCCAAAAGCATTAAATTGCAATCCGGATGCTGTTTGATATAAAACTGTACATTTGGTGTATCCTGCATTAAGGCATCTGCTTTTCCTTGTTCTACTTCCATATAAGCGGAAGCAATTTGTGGGAAGACGACGATTTCAGAATCTTTGCAGTGTTCAGTAACATATTTGTGGGCAGCAGTTCCTTTTTCAACAGCGATTTTTTTACCGTTTAGCTGATCGAGTGATGTAATACCAGAATCTTTCTTAACAACAAACTGCAGACCTGCTGAACGATACGGCCCGACAAAGTCCATTTTTTGTTTACGCTCATCGGTTATACAGACTTGGCCCATGCCAAGATCATATTCACCATTTTGGATCGACATAAACATGTTATCATATTCCGTAGCTGTAATTTTATATGTAAAACCACATTTTTTTGATAAAGCATCGAGTAAGTCTTCATCAAAGCCAACAAGTTTACCGTTATCATCTTTGTAGGAAAAGGGAGCAAAAATACCAGTGGCAACTTTTAATTCTTTCCCTTTTAAACTTTCTGTTTTGTTTCCTCCATCCGTATTACCACAGCCAACCAATAACATGGACATAATCATGATCCCCATACCTATGCATACTGCTTTTTTTATGTTATTCAACATCATAACAAACACTCCTCTCTTAGTAGTATCAGTTTATTGATTATATATATAGGCTTTTTCAAATAAAAATGCCAATATACCAATATAGATTATGAATCTTTGATTTGGAATCCCTGTTTAAATGGGTCGTTTTTATTCATTATGAGTGTATTTATACCTGTAATATAAGCACTTCCTGTTATTTGGGGTATAGCAGCTGGAAATGCTCCAACTTTAGTATCTTTAATAACTTTAGCTTTAAATAAAGTTCCCATAATACTTTCATAGGTAAATACTTCATCTTTTTTTAATACACCTTTATGGTATAAAGTTGCGACTTTAGCACTCGTTCCCGTACCACAAGGACTACGGTCAATTTGATGATTGCCAAATATGACGGCATTTTTTAAAGTTGCTTTTTGGGTGTCTGCTTTACCATAAAATTCAACTAAATCTACGGAATGAATATCTAAATATGGATGTTGAATTTTTTCTTGAGAATTTATAATGTGTAGAATTTCCATTCCCTTAGTGATCAAATATTTTATATTGCTGGGATCTAGCGAAATGTTTAGTGTATCAGCATTTACTAAAGCAAAAAAACTGCCACCAAAAGAAATATCGACTGTAATGATACCAAAATCTGTTAATGGAATTTTTACATTGCGCCGATACAGAAAACAGGGAACGTTGGTAATTGTAACTTCAGCAGCCTGACCTGAAATAACATGAACTTTGGTGGAAACCATTCCAGCTGGCGTATCAAGAATAATTGTAGTATATGGCTCTGTAACATGTATCATATGCTCATTGACTAGTACGGTGGCTACGCCCATAGAACCATGACCGCACATATTAAGATATCCGCCGCTATCCATGAAAACAACGCCAACGTCAGCTTCTTTATGAACCGGTGTCATGAGTATAGCACCGAACATGTTGGAATGACCGCGTGGTTCTAGCATAAGTGTTTTACGGTAAGAATCATAATGTGTTGTAATATATTGTTTCTTTTCCATCATTGTATTGCCTTTTGCATGAGGAAATCCATCAATGATAATTCGTGTAGGTTCGCCCATTGTATGAGAATCGATAGCAATGAATTGCTGATTTCCAGATAAAGGTTCGAGCAAACGATTTAACTTTGCATGCCACATTACACTCATCCTTTCTAAAATATAACGGTGTTTATTTTTTAATAAAAATAAACACCGTTATTTATGAATCCCGTTATTTTGTTTTTCTCTTTCTTAAGATGGATTCATTATATTTTTAAATATGAAATTAGTCAAGCACAATGAAATAAAAACAATGATAAAAATATAAAAAATACGGATAAATAAGACGCAAACATAAAAATATAAAATTCATCGCTTATTATAGATAATATAAAATAAGAAAAAGCTGTACATAAGCTTCGCAAATATAGAACATATGTGTGAACGTAAAATATATATAAATTTTATGTTTATTGGATTTTCACGATTTTTTCGATTAATGGTTTATAAGTTGCGTATATTTTTTTTAATTCATCGGCGGAATAGTGTTGATATAAATTAGATTGTTGAAACTGTTTAAAATAATTTAACAACAGATGATGTAATTCTGTATCTGTAATTGAGTAGAAAGGATATGCATCATTTGTAATACATAAAGTATTTTTTTTGAAAAAACTAGTTTTGTAATTGGAATAGAATGAGAGATTTGCCATTTCATTTCCAGTCATATTGTGAGAGATATGAACCATTCCTAGTATTAATGTAGGGTTTTCCTTTACATATGTGAGAACACTTTCAATATGTGCTATTCGTTCTTCTGGACTCATTATATATTGTAAATCGGTTAGATCAATATGTCCGGTTTCTAAGTAACGAAGTAATGAAGTTTCAGGAATTAGAATCGTCATTTCTGATTTATTCAAAATTTCTTCCCAAGTAATTCGTAATCGTTCAATGGAGAAAATACTATCTTTATTGGCATGACGTAGCATTATGTCGAATACATGGTGTGGAAGTAAATATTCTACTCCATTTGTGAGAAAAAAGAAGAAACGATGGGAAGCATAAAAGGAAGTACGATAGTCTGGATCTGTTTGCCATGGTGAAAGGCAAGGATACATGAAGAGAGAGGCATTGTTTTTATTAAGAATAAATTTTTCGTAAATATCTTGTATATACATAGAATCTTCGATATATGTGCATAGTGCAAGACCACGAGAACTTGGTTTTGCGTATTGGAGGACAAACGTATTTTTGGCAATGATTAAGTTCGTGTCTTTTACATCGTCATTGTCATAAAAGAAAAAATCAAAATTTATATATTGATTGAGAATTTTATATAGTGCTTCGATATAAAATGGTGTTTTTAACTTTTTTTTATCTAAACCGACATGAATAGAAAAATGAGGACTCGAAATATTCAATATATCTAGATATGACCAAAAATCCGCGTCAAATAAGGTACAAAATTCACCATATATGATTAGTTCCTGATTTTTATTACATGAATTTAATTTTTGTGGAAGCATAGTACGTAAAAATTGTCGTACTGGTTCATAACCGGTAATAAGACGTACGGAAGCTTTGGTTTCTAGATCTTTATGACCTAGTTGTAAGGAAAAACGATATGCTGCACTTAATTGCTGATTAATGAGAAATAAAATATCAGTAGATTCTGTTGTATGTAGCCATTGATAAAATTCATTTTCTTTTTTTTGTTCATGAATTATAGCAGTAAAATATTCACTTAATTTCGTATTAATATGTTCTACATAACGTGAAGAAGGTAATTTGTTATTACTGCACCATTTGCTAATATAAGAAATGTCATAACCAATATATGATGCAATATCGGCGTATTTCGTGTTTGTCAATTTAATCAATGCTTTTAATGTTGTTCCATAATATTCAGTTGACATTATATTCCACCACCTAATTTTAAAGATATAAGCTACTGCATTTTTAAATTATATTTTAACACGAATGAAATTCTTGTTAAATAATAAACGCTTATATAGTTTCCTTAAAATTCAAATTGAATTCAACATTTCCTATTTTTATCAAATACGACGACCCGTATACTATAAGCAGGTCAAGAAAGTTAGGAGGTGTTATAACATGCAGTCATATGTATTTCCCTTACATCAACATATTGGACAACCATCAGAACCCATTGTTCATAATGGTGATACGGTGCTGAGAGGTCAATGTATTGCAACAGCACCTAAAAAGGGATTGGGAAGTAATATTTTCTCGAGTATTACGGGAAAAGTAACATTGGTGACGTCCTCGGAAATACAAATTTATCCGGATACAACGCAATCTAAAACATATCAAAAGCTTACAGCACAAAATCCCTTAGATTTGATTCGTCAGGCAGGAATTGTTGGTTTAGGAGGAGCTGGATTCCCTACGTATGCAAAACTTTCTACTTCTTTTCAACATGATGGCATGGTAATTATTAATGGTGCAGAATGTGAACCCATATTACATCATAATGTCGTTCGTATGGAAAAGAATCCAAAAGAAATTATCCGCGGCTTGGAAATTGCTATGAATATCACTCATGCGGCACAAGGCGTCATTGCGATAAAAGCGTGCCATACCAAAGCGATTGCAGCTTTAAATTATGTATTGAAAGATAAGATGAAAATACATATGTTACCGGATATGTATCCAATGGGGGAGGAACGAGCTCTTGTACGGGAAGTAATGGGAAGGCTTCTTCCTATTACCGCATTACCGATAGAGGCAGGTGCAATTGTTATTAATGCAGAATCAGCATATCGGATTGCCCAGGCTGTCGATTTAAAGAAACCATATATTGATAAAGATATTACTATAGGTGGTAAGATAGCCGGTAATCACCAAGAAAAACTGATACAAGTATATTTAGATGAACCATTAGGAAATCGGGTAGAACACCTCTTAAAAAAGGCAGGAGGACTGGCGGATACGTATGGAGAGATCATTATGGGTGGTCCCTTTACGGGGCACCGAGTATCTTTGCAGGATCCTATTGTGAAGACAACCGGTGGACTCATTGCAACTGAATGTTTTCCTAAGGGCCCTTCTACTATTGGATTATTGGTTTGTGCATGCGGTGCGCATACAGAAAGAATGAAAGAATTAGCCCAAAGTATGGGTTCTCATGTGGTAGATATTGAATATTGTAAACAGGCCCATGAAATACATGGAAATTTGAAATGTGATAACCCTGGAAAGTGTCCTGGACAAGTCCAACGTGTGATGGCTATAAAAAAATCTGGTGCTCAAGGTGTTTTAATTAGTAATTGCACAGATTGTTCGAATACAGTAATGGCTTGTGCTCCGGCATTAGGACTTTCTGTATATCATTGTACAGATGGTGCTTTACGGGCTGTTAATCATCCATTAATTCGAAAAATACATTCAATAGCAATATAAAGGAGATGCATTATTATGTCAATTACCAAAGAAACAGTGAAAGCTCATTTAAAAGATCCAGCAATTTTTTGCTGCCGTCGGACGAAAGGATTAGTTATTAGTGAAGCAGATTTAGAAGATCCGACATTATTTGATGATATGCAGGATGCAGGATTACTTACCTTGCAGGATGATGGATTAACGATCGAACAGGTATTGGGGAGTACGTTGCTTCATGATGTAGAAGCGCTAACGCCGATTACGGCTGCTGATATTGATGCAGTACAGAATGTTAGCGTTTCGAATCCGGTCCCTGTTTCTGAAGAAGTAACTATAAAGAAAATAGATGCAGCAGTACCTAGGATAAAAACAACCCAGGGAAGTGATGGTATGATTCATATTGAAATAGGAAAAGCCAATGCAATTGAAGGGTTAAAAGTAGATGTACCTGTTTTAGGAAACACAATAGGACAGCCCGCTATTAATACATCTACTGAAGGTGAAAAAAAACAAGATACAGTCGGCACAAAACGCGTGATTCGGACACTGGTTAAAAAACATATTAAAATCACCGATGCTGAAATTGGTGACGAAACATCAATCAAAGATGGAAAAATTACAATTGACAAACATATTGTTGATAAAGCAGTAAAAGAAGATCCATTATGTATTAGTTTGACATTAGATGTTATACATCCAGATAAACGTCACGTATATACAGATACAATTATGGATGTTTGCCCTATTGCTACTAAAGTAGAAGGAGAATTGGGAGAAGGCATTACAAAAGTTGCTGATGGTGTCGTATTTATGTTGACTGGTATTGACGAAGATGGAGTTCAGATTCATGAATTTGGTTCTTCTGAAGGATATTTGGATGAAAAAATGTTTTTTGGGCATCCTGGGTGTGCCGATAAAAATGACATCATTATTCGTTGTCATGCTGTTATAAAGCGTAAAATGGGCATGACGCGTCCGGGGCCATTTGCTGCACATAAATGTCAGGACTACATTATTCAGGCTGTTCGCAATCAGTTGAAAACGTATGAAGGAGAAGTTGTTCGCGAAGAAACTTGTGAAGATATTCGTCGTAGTGGCAATCCCCGTGTTGTTTTAGTTAAAGAAATCATGGGGCAGGGCGCAATGCATGATAATGTAATTTGTCCTAATGAACCATGCGGTATTATGGGCGGGCAGAAAAATGTTGATTGTGGTAATGTACCGATTATGTTAACACCAAATCAAGTTCGTGATGGCTCTATTCATGCTTTGACTTGTATTGGACCTGCGACAAAAGAAATGACACGTCATTATATTCGAGAACCGTTAGTAGAAGGCTTGGCATCGGATTCAGAACTTGATTTGATCGGTGTTATTTTTGTTGGTTCTCCACAGGTCAATGATGAAAAATTATGGGTATCTGAACGACTTGGTTCTTTATTGGAAGCCTTGGATATAGGTGGATGTATTATTACGACAGAAGGATTTGGCAATAACCATATTGACTTTATTCAGCATATTGGGCAGGCTGGCAAACGAGGAATTCCGGTTGTAGGTGTTTCTTTCTGTGCATATCAAGGCCAGCTTGTTGTTGGCAATACCTATGCTGATGCCATGATTGAAGAAAATATGGATCAAGGTGGTTTTGAAAATAATGTAGCCGGATGTTCGTGTGTTACAAAAGAAGTTGCTACTCGGGCTATTCAGATGCTGAAAAATAAGATGGCTGGCGTACCCATCGAAAAGGCTCCCAAAAAATGGAATAATGATGTCATCAATCACAACAATAAACTACTAGGCTTACCAGAAACAAAACTAGTTGATGTAGGAGTTTTACACTAATGCAATTCGATTATATGATTCAGCCCATCATTATGGGAGGGGTTGTAAAGGAAGTTACGCCATCTACACTTAAAATACATCTTCATGGACGGTTAGGGGTCATCACAATTCCTAGAATCTTGATCATTGATGATAAAACTGTTGAACTAGGACAAGAGATGAAGTTTTATTTTAGCTATATTCAAGTAGTAGAACATCCATATGATTACGATAGTACAGATATGGTAACTACTCATGAGATTACTCCTTGTTTATTAGGGGGAACTATTATTGAAGTTAATGATACAGCAGCTAAAATTGCAGTTATGAATCAATTAGGAATAATAGCTGTCCCTAGGCGCTGGCTGTTTACACCAGTTCCCTTACGGGAGGGACTTACTGTAGAATTTTATTTCAGCTGTATGGAAATAACAGATGTAAAACGGAACATACCGCAAGTGGTTTGAGGAGGAATATGCCATGTTGACAACTATAGAAGGAATGCAGTCAGAAATTTTCGTACCTGTAACACCGAAACCCATTTTTACAGAATTAAAAAAACCATTGAGTGAATGTAAAGTAGCATTCATTACAGCTGGCGGTATTCACCGTAAAGACCAGACACCATTTAATACATCGGGAGATTTTTCGTATCGAGTTATTGATTTTGATACGCCATCATCCATGCTAATGGTTACTCACGGCGGTTTTGATAATTCAGATATTAATAAAGATGTTAATGCTATGTTTCCTATTGATAGATTGCATGAACTTGTTAAAGAGGGATTTATTGGATCTCTTCCTAAAGAAACCTATACGTTTATGGGTGGTGGCGGTAATGTTGAAAAATTCCGCAATGAAACAGGACCGGAAATTGCTAAGAAATTAAAAGCTCAGGGAGTTGATGTTGTACTTTGTACTGGTGGTTGCGGAACATGTCATCGTTCTGCTACGATTGTTACGCGGTGTTGTGAAGCTGAAGGCATGAGTTGCTGTGTCATTGCTGCTTTGCCCCCCATTGCTAGACAGCAAGGTGCTCCACGTATTACGGCCCCACATGTTCCTATCGGATCTAATGCAGGAGAACCTAATAATATTCCTATGCAAACAGCGATTTTAAAGGAATCCTTGGAATGGGTTCGCGACTGCCCGCATTATAATGGATTAAAAGTATTGCCATATGAATATAGACATAATGTATAAAATGATTGTGCAGGTACTCGTTATTACGATAACAAAGTTTTTATAACGAGTATCTGCGTATAGTAATTAGTGAAATATATAATACATATATTATATATTAAAATTTAGTATGCATATAAGGAGATTAGAATGATTAATACAAGTACTCCTTTGATTTTTAACATACAACGATTTTCTATCCATGATGGGCCGGGAATAAGAACAACTATATTTTTTAAAGGATGTCCATTATCATGCCCTTGGTGTCATAATCCAGAAAGCCAGAAATTTGAACAAGAAATATTACATAAAGAGGATGGTACATGTCAAGTTGTTGGGCAATATTATGATGTTGATGAAGTTATACAACAAGTGGGAAAAGACCAAATTTTTTATGAACGTTCCGGTGGCGGTGTTACCTTGTCCGGTGGGGAAGTGATGGCGCAGTCTCTTTTATATATTGTTGAATTAATTAAGAAACTGCATAATAAGGGAATTACCATCGGTATCGATACGAGCGGAGCCGTGTCTTTTTTTCGTTTTGAACAAGTTATGCCATATATTGATTTTTTCTTATACGATATAAAATTATTTAACGCCTTTAAACATAGACAGTATATAGGAATAGATAATGACGGTATATTAAGTAATTTACAAAAACTTAGTATACAGGGAGCTTCTCTTTATTTGCGTCTTATTATGATAGAAAATATTAATATGGATTTAAAAGAAGACGTAAAGCCATTGCTCTGCTGGTTGCATGAAAATCATATTAAGGTGAAAAAAGTCCATTTATTGCCTTATCATACATTGGGAAAAAATAAATACAATGAATTAGGTCGTAAGGCAATAGCTTACGGAGTACCTCGTTTAGAAGAATTAAAAAAAATACAAGAACTATTTAAACAAGAGGGATATGTGACGGTTATTGGTGGATGATAGAAGGGAAGGTATAGTTATGAATACAGCTGTTATATTAAAAAAACGCGAGAAAAAACCATTGAAACAACAGAAGTTTGTTGAAGGAGAACGGGGTTGTACGGATCGGATACGCGCTTTGCGTTATCAAAGTGTTCATGAATTTATACCTTCTATTTCAATGGAACGGGCTGTATTATTGACGGAAGCCTATAAAAAATATGAAGGAACCTGCTCTATTCCAGTATTAAGAGGAAAAGCTTTTTATTATATTATGAAATATCGCACGTTATATTTAGGAAAAGACTCTATTATTATTGGTGAAAAAGGTACGAAACCTTGGTCGGCACCGACGTTTCCTGAATTATGCTGTCATACCTTAGAAGATTTTGATACGATGAATAATCGAGAACGAGTATATTTTACTGTAACAGAAGAGGATAAGCGCATTCAACGTGATGTGATTATTCCGTACTGGAAAGATAGGGCAATGATGACAAAAATGAATGCATTATTACCCCATACATGGCAATTGTTATTTAATGCAGGAATGTATACGGAATTTCTACAGCAACGTGGGCCGGGACATACAGTGGCTGATGGAAAAATATATCAAAAAGGCTATTGTGATTTTTTAGAAGATATTCAAAAAAAGATCAATTCTCTTGATTATAATCAGGATATGGATGCCTTAGATAAGCGGGAAGAATGGGAAGGAATGAAATGGGTTTGTAAAGGAATGATTCTTTTGGGAAAACGTTATGCAGATTTGGCCAGATCCTTAGCATCGACAGAAAATGATGTCAAATGGAAACAGGAGTTATTGGATATTGCCGCTGTTTGTGATGTTGTTCCTGCTCATAAACCACAGACCTTTCGTCAAGCTGTACAAATGTACTGGTTTACCCATATTGGTATTACGACTGAAATGAATAACTGGGATGCATATTCACCGGGAAAATTTGATCAATATTTAGAACCATTTTATGATAACGATATTCGTAATGGTGTTTTAACACGAGATGAAGCCAAGGAGATTTTGGAAGCCTTATGGATACAATTCAATAATCAACCTGCACCACCTAAAGTAGGAATCACAATGAAAGAAAGTGCAACCTATACGGATTTTTGTAATATTAATACAGGTGCATTGCGACCCGATGGAACATCTGGTGTCAGTGATGTGAGTTACTTAATTTTGGAAGTTATGGATGAAATGCGGCTCCTTCAGCCGAGTTCTAATGTTCAAATTTCTCAAAAATCTCCAGAATTGTTTTTACGTAAAGCCTTGGATGTTTCCCGTAAAGGCTGGGGACAACCAGCTTTTTATAATAGTGAAGCCATCATTCAAGAACTTATGTATTTGGGAAAATCCATTGATGATGCAAGAGCATGTGGTATTGCTAGTGGTTGTGTAGAAGCGGGAACAGCTGGAAAAGAAGCTTATGTTCTTACGGGATATTTAAATATTCCTAAAGTACTGGAATTGGTATTACATCGTGGATATGATAAGTATACAGAAAAACTTGTTGGTATAGATACAGGTGATCCACGACAATTTCAGTCATATTATGATGTTTGGAATGCTTTTTTAAAAGAACTACAATATGTTGTTGATGTAAAAATTGCTGGTAATAATTGTATTGAACGCTTGTATATGGATAACATGCCTGTTCCATTGCTTTCAGTTATTACAGATGATTGTATACAGAAAGGTGTTGACTATAATGCTGGTGGCGCTCGATATAATACAAGTTATATTCAATGCGTCGGTATTGCAACGATTACAGATTCATTGGCTGTTTTAAAAAAGCACGTATTCGAAGAAAACCGATATACAATAGATGATATAATAAAAGCTTGTGATGCTGATTTTGTAGGATACGAATCTTTATTGAATGATGTATCTCATCATACGCCTAAATATGGTAATGATGATGAATATGCGGATGCTATTTTACATGATGTGGATAAGGCATTGCAAAAAGTTATTTCCGGAAGAATGACACCGAAAGGTTCGCGAACTGTTGTTGAATTTTTGCCTACAACTTGTCACGTTTATTTTGGACAGGTTATGGAAGCAAGTCCTAATGGTCGGCGCGCTCATATTCCCCTTCCCGATGGTATTTCGCCAGAAAAAGGGGCAGATACTCATGGACCGACAGCTGTTATTAAGTCTTGTGCCAAATTAGAACAATTAAAAACGGGAGGCGCTTTGTTGAATCAAAAATTTACACCATCGGTTGTTGCAGGAGATACAGGATTAGATTGTTTATCAGCCCTGGTAAGGTCGTATTTTACGATGGATGGGCATCATATACAATTTAATGTTATTGATAAAGAAACGTTGTTAGATGCGCAAAAACATCCGGAACAATATGAAAACTTGATTGTTCGTGTTGCTGGATATAGTGATTATTTTAATAATTTAGATAAGGCACTACAAGATGAAATTATCAATCGAACAGAACAATCTTTTTAGTGGTCCTAGGCTGTAAACGAAATATGATGAGTGATTTGTGAAATTTATTTATCAAAATGGTTGATTGTTAAATAGTGTATCGACAAAATAAATACTTTTGTTTCTGCCATCAAAAATTGATGGCAGTTTTTTTATGCTAATAATTGATATGTGGCATGTTTTTCATTGGTGTAAATATGACCAGATTTTTCTGTAATAAATTACTGTTGTAGTATTTAAACTTATTCTACATACAACATTGATATAACGTGTTCACAATGGTATTGACTTGCGTCATATCTATTATGGCATAGTTCATGACATATGTATTAGGTTCATGCGTTGGTATTCCATCATAAAATGATGACAAAGGTAATAAACGAATTCCTTGGGCTTGGGCTCGCAGCATAACTTCTTTTTCTGGTAAGGGCGTATGAATAGTGAGTAGAAAATGCAGGCCGGCATTTTCCCCGGAAATCGTAATATATGGCTGTAAGGGGCTCTCGTTCAGGGCCGTTAGTAACGTATCGCGTTTGTGTCGGTAATCATTGCGTAATCGATTAATATGGTTTTCAAATTTTCCATCTTCAATAAAGCTGGCTAATGTATATTGTTCGAAATTGGATACTGTACAGGAATAAAAAGACAGACGATCATAAAATGGTTGTACGAGTCCTTTGGGAAGAATCATATAGCTGATACGAACGGTGGAACTTAAGGTTTTAGAGAAGGTATTTAAATAAATGACCTTATCAGCGATGTCTATACTTTGCAATGTTGGAATGGGGTGGCCGCTAAGACGTAGTTCACTGTCATAGTCATCTTCAATGATATAGCGATTTTTTTCACGGGCAGCCCAGCCGAGTAACTCATAACGACGGCTCACTGGCATGATAATACCTGTAGGATACTGATGGGATGGCGTAATATGGACGATTTGCGCCTGTTTTTCTTCTAATTCATCAATACGAATGCCATCATCATCTAGGCTAACATGGACACAAGGAACATGTAGGCTTTGATAGATTTTTGCATTTTTTTGGTATCCAGGATTTTCGACGGCATAGATTTTATCATGTCCCAATAATTGGATGAGTAAACTATACAAATATTCCGTACCGGCACCGATGATAATTTGTTCCGGTAAGACTGTCATATTTCGGAATTCTTTTACGTAATGGGCAATCGTGCGGCGCAGAGAAAATATCCCGCCACAAGGAGAAGGGGTCATTAAAGGAATGCGACTGTCATTTAATATTTTTCGAACAATTTTAGACCAGATTGTGAATGGAAACAGGTCAGACGGTGTTTGATTATTGGCAAAGTCAGCGAGATATGACGGGGATACGGTCGAAGTAATAGGAGTACTGGCTGCTGGAAAGTCAGGATGCATAGCGTTTAGACGTTTGTTTACATCAGCCACGTAAAATCCTCTTTTTGGAAGTGAGTAAATAAAGCCTTCTGCTGTCAATCGGGCATAGGCATTTTCTACGGTAATAATGCTGACACCCAGATTTTTTGCAAATCGGCGTTTGGACGGTAGTTTTTCACCTGTCGTGAGAATACCTTGTTCAATGTCGTGTTTCACGCATTTGTATAAATACATATAGAGAGAATCTGACCCTGTATTTTCGAAATTGTACGTAAGCATAGCGATAATCCTTTCCATCTGACCTTACTGGATATGTTTGAAGTGGGGATTTAAGTAATGTCACTTTTGCATTATACTCTGAGCATGCTTGATAGTAAAGGGAGGAAAAAAACGATGGAACAACGATATACACTGAATAAAGAATTAGCACAAATGTTAAAAGGCGGTGTTATTATGGACGTTACTACGCCAGAACAAGCACGGATTGCTGAAGCAGCAGGTGCATGTGCCGTCATGGCATTGGAACGGATACCGGCAGATATTCGAGCTGCCGGCGGTGTGTCACGCATGAGTGATCCCAAAATGATTCGCGGCATTCAAGACGCTGTATCTATCCCCGTTATGGCGAAGTGCCGTATTGGCCATTTTGTAGAAGCCCAGATTTTGGAAGCTATCGACATTGATTATATTGATGAAAGTGAAGTACTGTCGCCGGCTGATGATGTATATCATATTGATAAAATAAAATTTAAAGTGCCCTTTGTATGCGGCGCTCGTGATTTAGGAGAAGCACTGCGTCGTATTGCCGAAGGGGCAGCTATGATTCGTACGAAAGGTGAACCAGGGACCGGCGATATTGTACAGGCCGTTCGGCATATGCGTATGATGAACAGCGCGATTGCCAAAATTAAGAGTATGCGTACAGATGAATTATATGAAGAAGCAAAGGAATTACGGGTTCCCTTTTCGTTAGTCCAATATGTTCATGATAACGGTCGCCTGCCAGTTGTTAACTTTGCTGCCGGTGGCGTTGCTACGCCTGCTGATGCAGCGTTAATGATGCAGTTGGGCGCAGAAGGTGTATTTGTAGGATCCGGTATTTTTAAATCGGGGAATCCAGCAAAACGAGCGAATGCTGTTGTCAAAGCAGTTACCAATTATGCCGATGCAAGTATGATTGCAGCCTTGTCGGAAGATTTAGGAGAAGCAATGGTTGGTATTAATGAACAAGAAATAGAAATTTTGATGGCAGAAAGAGGCAAATAATGAACATTGGTATATTAGCAGTGCAAGGAGCATTTGCCGAGCAAGAAGATATATTGAAAAAATTAGGTGTTCCATACACCGAAATTCGTTGTGCAGACGATGCAGATCAACCGTTTGATGGCGTTATTTTGCCAGGTGGTGAAAGTACAGTACAAGGAAAATTAGTAGAAGAGTTGGGAATATTTGCATCCTTAAAACAGCGTATCTCCCAGGGAATGCCTGTATTGGGAACGTGTGCCGGCATGATTTTGTTGGCGCAATATATTGAAAATCAACGTAAAACATATTTTGGCACTATGCCCATAACTGTTCGCCGGAATGCCTATGGCAGACAATTGGGAAGTTTTCATACAGAAGCGTTTTTTCAGGGAATAGGGCGTATTCCCATGACCTTTATTCGTGCCCCCTTTGTGAGTCAAGCGAATGATGCTGTCCAAGTATTAGCGACAGTAGATGATAGGATTGTTGCTGTACGATATCAAAATCAGTTTGCTTTGGCTTTTCATCCGGAATTGGATGACGAAGTGCAGATTCATCAATTGTTTTTACAGTGTTGTTAACGTTCATTGACCTTTGGAATTTATGGAATTTTTTTCTACCATTTCATTCCCTTCGTTCATCTGTTATTCCAAGAGATGACTTTGTATAATGATGCCATAAAAAAGAAAGTCATTACTTACGTGAAACAGGAGATGGAACGAAATGAAACAAGTAAAAATCATTACAGCCGAAGAAGCGGCCCTTCTCGTTAAAGACGGTGATGTTGTTACGACCAATGGATTTGTTGGTTCCGGTCAACCGGAAGCTTTGACCAGTGCGTTAGAAGCACGTTTTTTGGAAACGGGCGCACCCAAAGATTTAACATTGATTTATGCAGCATCTCAGGGAAATACCGATGGACGCGGCGGTGATCATTTTGCTCATGAAGGAATGTTGAAAAAAGCTATTTTAGGCCATTGGAATGCAGTTACGGCACTACAAAAGTTAGTTAACGAAAATAAAATTCAAGCATATAATTTGCCCCAAGGCACATTATCTCAATATTTCCGTGATGTAGCAGCCCATCGTCTTGGCACGATTACTCATGTTGGACTGGAAACATTTGCGGATCCCCGCGTTACAGGTGGTAAATTGAATGATGTTACGAAAGAAGACTTCGTAAAAGTTATTGAAATTGATGGTCATGAACAACTTTTTTATCCGCGTATGGATATGAATATTGGCTTTATTCGCGGCACCTATGCCGATGAATGGGGAAATGTTGTCCTTTCTAAAGAAGTATCTCCATTTGATGCTACACCGCTGGCACAGGCCGTTCATAACAGCGGCGGTACGGTCGTCGTACAGGTAGAAAAAATTGTTAAAGGCGGCACATTAGATCCGAAACTCGTCAAAGTGCCGGGCATCTATGTCGATTATATCGTTCAGGTAGATGACGAAACAAAACGGCAGCAGTCTTTTGATTGCGAATATGATCCGTCGTTGACCGGTGAAGTTACGGTTCCGGTTAAAGCATTGGATCCGGCTCCGCTCAATGCGAAAAAAGTTATTGCCCGCCGGGCAGCACTCTTACTTCTCAACATGAGTAATGAAGCTGTTATCAATTTGGGCATCGGTATTCCGGAACTCGTTTCATCTGTTGCTAATGAAGAAGGGATTGGCGACAGCTTAACGATGACCGTCGAAGCCGGAGCCATTGGCGGCGTACCTCTCGGTGGCGTTCGTTTTGGCGCATCTGTCAATGCCGAAGCCTATATGGACCAGGCAACACAGTTTGATTTCTACGACGGCGGCGGTTTGGATTTAACGTGCCTTGGCCTTGCTGAATGTGATAAAGACGGCAATATTAACGTTTCTAAATTTGGTACGCGTATTGCCGGATGTGGTGGCTTTGTGAATATTACGCAGAATACAAAGAGTGTTGTTTTCTGCGGTACCTTTACGACAGGCAAGCTGAAAGAAGAAATTAAAGATGGCGAACTGCATATTATTCAAGAAGGGAAAGTACAAAAATTTGTTCCGACAGTCGATCATATTACTTTTAGTGGTAACTATGCTCGCAAACATAAACAACATGTTCTTTACATTACGGAACGGGCTGTGTTTGAAATGAAAGAAGATGGCGTACATTTGACAGAAATTGCACCGGGCATTGATTTGCAGAAAGATATTCTCGATCAAATGGGCTTTAAACCAATCGTCGAAAATGTTAAACGTATGCCGGCATATCTGTTTAAGGATGAACCGATGGGTTTAAAAGAAATGAAAGCGAATTTACAAAAATAAAATAGCAATGATACGATAAAAAGCTGTCGCCAATACGACAGCTTTTTTTATGATCTATCATGCTAATAGTATATATAGAGCCACTCATAAATTTAATAGTATTAGGATACTATTAAAAAACTTTATTTTTAGTAGAAAATACGGTATAGTATCATTAAACTATCAACATAATATGTATATGCAGTATAAAATGACAAATTTTCTATGTGTGTGGTAGTTATGGATCATACTATTTTTATCAACGTAGGAGGTATATCATGTTTCGAGGAGAAAAAACTCGATATCTGATTATCGCTATGTGTGACAACATCAGTGGCGAAGACGCAGCGTTATCTATTGATTGTTTATATCGGGCTGGCGCAATGAATGTACAAGTTTTAAGTACATTAACTAAAAAAGGCCGTCCCGGGTATACATATATAATTGATTGCGATACAGAGCACCAAGAAGCCGTAGAAACATGTCTAGTTCAGGAAATTGGTACAACAGGGTGGCATTATTTGCCTACGACACATCGTTATATTGACGTAACGTATTTACAAAAAGAAATTATTGTAAAACAGAGAGAAAAGTCGGTGTCCCTTACATGCGGTTGTAAATATTCGTCGAATGTTCCGCATCCTTATCGGCCGGAAGCAGACAGCATAGAAGAAATAACCCGTGTAATACAGGAACAGTTTCAACAATCGGTCGTAGTATCGCGGTTACGGCAGCACATCATAGAAGCGTTTCAATCAACAGATAATCCCGTTATTTGGGATATAGAAAAATGGGGGAATAAATCATGAAAAATAATGCATTATCGAGGGAAGAACTACTTTCGATTGTCGAATACGCAGCAATGTCAGATCCGGATGAATTGACAGGTGATCGTATTGAAGCATTAGCTGGTGGGCATGGGATGCTCAATTTATCTGTATATACCGTTGCCAACGTGATTATTGAAGAATTGGAACAAGGCGGCCATTTGGATGTACAAAATGCTAATACCAAAAAATTACCGATGGAAACGATCTTAGAAAAATGCGTTCGTGTTTGTAAAGAAGGCGGCTGTGATGCTGCCAATGCTGCCTTGATTTCTGCGGTCATGATGTATATTGCCGGAACAAAAGCGCAAGTTGGCGTGCCGGCAGGCAATCGGAAATTAGGTGCTTTGGCTCGGATGATTGCCGGGAATGATCGTTGCGGCGTAGCAAATATTCCGACAGCTAAAAGCAATAATAAATTATCGGGATTCCCGGCTGTTGCAGCTGTATACCAAGCGATGAGTGAAGGTAAGCTAACGGAAATTGATGGCGATGTTGTGCCGGGCGTATTATTGGGTAGTGTTATGTTTGGTCATAATGCACTGGGCGAAGATATTGTATTTCCCCAGTTGGCTAAAAATGGAGCTCATTATGGTACATTAGGCATGATGAAAGCCTATCGGGGTGCTGGCATGCATTATGATCCGTTTACGTGTGCCTTATTTGGCGCAGCAGCCATTTTGGAAATTATTCATCCCGATGCCAGTGTGAGTGAAGAAATCGGGCCGTATGGTAAAATTACGTCCGCCTTTGTAGCCGGTCAATCGGCGGCGCAGACGGCAGGCCTTCCGGATAAACTACATATTCGCGGTACTAATGAAGAATATGATACAGGCGTGGTCATTGGTGATTTAGCGTTGATTCTGAAAGATATTGGCGGGCCGTCGGTGATTGGCATGATGGCATTGAATGAAATTGTTTCTGTATTTAAAGAAGGCATTGCCGGTGGCAGTGGTGCACGCCATAATGTTCCTTTAGGCCATATGTGCGGATATGCCGTTGTTTTAATGAAGGCCTTGATGTATTTTCAAGGAGATGCAGAAAAGGCACTGCAAGTTACATTAGATGACCGTATTCAATCTTCTTTTAATCCTGAATATGCCTTGACCAGTATCAACTTGACAGCGCGCAAAGCACACCAGATGCATCGTGGCAAGGTAACGGATTTATTAGTTAAGGGGACGGATCCCTATGTTCATCATTTATTGCATCATATTAGCACGTATGCGTATGAACAGTTACAGGCAGGAGCAACTCTGGGAGAAGTCGTAGCTGCCTTAGAGAAAGAAAAAATGACGACAGTCGAAACTAATGCAGCTCGTATTTTTAGTGCCATAAAAGGGGAACCTGTTTCTATTCATATTTTACAACTGCATGGCGGCTCACGTCGTACGAGTAAGATGGCCATGAAATATATTGCCTTTGATGCGTATATTGATGTGGAAATTACGTGCGGTGACAAACATGTTCTTCTCCAAGGATTATTAAATGATATTCTTCCTAAAGTTGCCCGTGGTGAGAGAACGGATTTAGATTGGGCTTTGGATATGGTCATTCCTGTTTGCTCAGATCCGTTATTTGGGGGCAGTCATATGATGAATATTGTGATTCCTTCAGCCGTTGCTGTTTTATTACATCGTTATGGCGTAGAAGAAGCAGCCGATGAAGCAACGAAAGCAGGCGTAATTTCAGCAGGCATGCCGGGCGGTAAACCGCGTATTCGACGGGTAGCTAATTTAGCATTACAAATGGAACGAGTATATCTTTAAGAAATCAAAAGAAATAAAATAGGTTCTATAATAAATGTTGGGGTCTTGTGGACATCCGTATTCACAAGACCCCTTATTTTATATAAAATAAGACATATCCAAACCGCATTTCAACTCAACCACCACGAAGAACCGAAAGGAGTATAGATATGTCTCTCTATTATTTTATCGAAAAAAACTTTAATTGGGAAGAGGGTGCTGTCAAAGAAATTGAAAAATTGGATGCCGGCTTCCTGATTCATCTCCAATTTCATGCGTCTGCTTCCTGCTGTCCTTATTGCCACAGCCACAAACTTCATATCAAAGACTATCGAAATCAAAAAATCCTGTTAGGACATTGGGATTTCTCGCCAATCTTCGCACTGGTTCACAAACGGAGATATGTCTGTACCTCCTGCCATAAGACTTTTTATGAGTCGATTCCCGGCATTGACCGGTATCAACGGCGTTCCCGCACGCTCATCAACAAAATTCTGTACACTTGTTCTAAAATGATGAGCTTTAAAACGGTAGCAGAACTGAACGGTGTCTCTGTGT
>CALBLM010000339.1 GCA_937895695.1 uncultured Megasphaera sp. | reverse complement strand
CCGCCATATTTGCTCAGGTAGCTCAGTCGGTAGAGCAGGGGACTGAAAATCCCCGTGTCGGCGGTTCAATTCCGTCCCTGAGCACCAACAATCATATATGCGGTCGTGGCGGAATGGCAGACGCGCTACTTTGAGGGGGTAGTGAACGAAAGTTCATATGGGTTCAAGTCCCATCGACCGCACCAACAAGAGCCGATGGATCTCATGGATAATTCGTGAGGTTCTTTTTTTATGTCATATAAAAAATATGTATCGCTGATGCCAAAACTTGGGTAATATGCGTAATGACAGGAAATTTTCATAATTTATAAAAAAAGTTATAAAAAACACTTGACGAAATGACAGATTGTGATATAATCTTTCTTGTGCCAAGGAGTTAGATAAAAAACAACGAAGCATATGACATGCCGGAGTGGCGGAATGGCAGACGCACCTGACTCAAAATCAGGCGGGTAACACCGTGGGGGTTCAAGTCCCTTCTCCGGCACCATAAAGAGTATTTCGAGTTGTCGAAATACTCTTTTTTTCTTTTTATTTGTAAATGGGTATGGTATAATAAAGTACCAGTACAGCGTTTACAAAGGAGTGAATTTGACATGGATGAAATCTTTGCTAGACATAGTGTAAGAAAGTTTTTACCGACAGTTGTAGAAGAAGAAAAAGTAGAAAAAATGTTACGAGCAGCGATGGCAGCTCCATCAGCAGGTAATCAGCAGCCATGGGAATTTTATGTAGTTCGGGACAAACGAATTATCCAGGATTTGGCTCATTGCAGCCCATATGCTGGTTGTGCGGCCAATGCTCCGATTGCTATTGTCGTTTGTAGTCGTGATTATAACCAGCGTTTTCCGGATTTTGTGCCTATTGATTTGAGTGCAGCTGTTGAAAATATTTTATTGGAAGCTGTGCATTTGGGCTTAGGTGCTGTATGGCTGGGCGTTTCTCCGTATAAAGCAAGAGAAATTGTTGTTCGGCGTGCCTTGGGGATTCCCGATGGATTGACGGCATTTGCTATCGTTTCGTTTGGCTATCCAAAAGAATCAGTTGCAGTGGATAAACGGATAAGAGAAGACCGCTATGATCCATCACGTATTCATTATCTTTAAGTAGATAAGATGTAACTACGTCATGTATATTCGTGAAGCAGGTATCTGAATTTGTCAGATGCCTGCTTTTGCCATAACAGGGAGGTTTGAACCATGTTTAACTTAGGTCTAGGCGAAATGATTGTTATTTTTATTGTAGCATTATTTGTATTTGGTCCGGGAAAATTGCCGGAAGTAAGCCGGGCATTGGGCAAGAGTATACGTGAATTTCGCAATGCCATGAATACTGTTGTAGAAGGAACGAATGAAGAAAAAAAGGATAAAATCGGAGGTACGAATGAAACCGAACGAAAATCATAATATTCAACCTCTTCAGTCTAATGAGGAGGGAGATATGCCGATTAGCGGCCATTTACAGGAATTTCGTAAGCGTCTTATTATCTGCTTGGCAGTAGTAGCTGTAGCGAGTATTGCAGCGTATCAGTTTGTAGAGGAAATTATAGCCGTCATTTCTGTACCGGCAGGAAAATTATATTTCTTTAGTCCGACAGAGGTATTTTTTTCGTATTTAGAAATTGCTGTTTGTACAGGTGTCTTAGTTACCTTGCCGGTACTTTGTTATGAAATTTGGCAATTTGTACGGCCGGCTTTAGCACCGACAGAACGATATGCAGTTCTATGGCTGGTGCCGTTGGCAGTTATTTTGTTTTATGCCGGCCTGGCTTTTTCTTTTTTCCTCGTTTTGCCAGCAGCAGTGCAATTTTTTATGGGATTTTCAACAGATACGCTACAGCCCATGTTTTCCCTTAGTTCCTATTTATCGTTTTTTATTGCTTTTATGCTGCCCTTTGGAATCGTCTTTGAATTGCCTTTCATTATTTTCTTTCTAGGAAAATTAGGCATCGTATCCTCAGATTTTTTAAAACACAAACGACGGATATTGATTGTCCTAGCTTTTGTATTTGCCGGTGTCATATCGCCGACAACGGATATCTTTACGCAAGTAATGATTGCCGTGCCGATGATTGTCCTATATGAAGTGAGCATTTTTTTGGTACAATATATATTACGAAAATAACATAAATAGATGTATGTATACAGCCTGTCATTTTTGCGTGATAGGCTGTTTTTTATTTACCCAAATGTTACAGAATGATGACGGATATCTTTCATATGACCGATATACTCCTACTATGTAAAAAGAGGAGGATATGAATCGTGCTGGAATTAAAACATATTATAAAAAAATATGATGATAAAGTTATTCTAAACGATATTTCGTTGGCTGTAGAAGATGGCGAAATTATTTCTATTTTAGGGCCTTCCGGCGGTGGCAAAACGACCCTGTTAAATGTCATTTTGGGTATTACGCCGATTAGCAGCGGCCAAATTATATATGATGGAAATGATTTGACACATGTACCCATGCAAAAAAGAGGATTTAATATTGTCTTTCAGGATTATGCCTTATTCCCCAATTTGACGGCCTATCAAAATATTGTCTATGGCCTTCGCAATAAACCGAATATTTCCACGCAAGCAGAAGTCGAAGATTTGATTCGTCTGCTGGATTTGAAAGACCATAGAAATAAACGCATTAGTCAGTTGTCAGGCGGACAGAAACAGCGTGTTGCTTTAGCACGTACTTTGGTGATGAAACCTAAAATCTTATTATTGGACGAACCACTTAGTGCGTTGGATGGTGTTATCAAAGAATCCATTAAGGAACGCATTCGGTTGATTGCCAAGCAGTATCATTTAACGACGATTATTGTTACACACGATCCGGAAGAAGCACTGACATTGTCTCATCGTGTATTAATTCTACATGATGGAAAAATTGCTCAGTTTGATACGCCGGAACAAATTATTCATGCGCCGAAGGATGATTTTATTAAAAAATTCATCTTGTCACAGCTGCAAATTAAGCGGAATAATATTTTCCGTTTGTTTGAAACACCGCATACAGAAGATACTGCGGCATGTCATTAGAGGGGAAGAATATGGAGAAAGAGCGAATAGAACTAAAAACTATTTTCGGCTTCATTTGTCTTATTTTTGCGGTCGCCGTTGTTTGTCCGCTGCTTACCTTGTTAAGCAAATCATTTATACTGCCGTCAGGACAGATTGGCTGGGGCAATTATGTAGCCGTATTGCAAAATCAAGAATTTATCGCATCGTTACAGCATAGCTTTGCTGTATCCGGCTTGGAAGCTGCCATAACCGTTGGGTTGGCATTTATGTTGGCCTATGGGCTGCACTATACGAACTTACCCAGTAAGTTTAAATCGTTTGTCCAAGTGTTTATCATTTTACCGATGTTTTTACCGACCTTAACCTATGGATTTGCGGTTATCTATTCATTGGGTAAACAAGGATTGATTACGAAACTTGTCGGTAGCCAGTTGTTTTCCATTTATGGCTTTTGGGGCCTGCTGATTTCGTATGTGATTTATACACTGCCACCGGCATTTATTTTGTTATACAATGCATTTAAGTATGTAGATAAACATTTTATTGTCGTATCGCAAATTATGGGAGATAGTCCACTCAAGACATTTTATATTACGAGTGTCCGTCCGATGATGGGAACGATTGCGGCTTCGTTTATTCTTTCGTTTTTCTTATCCTTTACTGATTTTGGGATTCCCGCATCCATTGGTGGTCAATATACCGTCGTAGCGACGCAGTTATATATGGTAATGATGGGAGCCGTACCGAATTTTCAGTCTGGTTCAGCCATTGCCGTGATTATGCTGATACCTTCGATTGTGGCCTTAGGGCTGTTGCGGATATCGGAACGATTCAATTTCCGCTACAATAAAATCAGCACCTTTAGTTTACCGAAGGATCGATTGCGAGATTCGGCGTTTGCTGTTTTGTATATCTTAGTCATTGCAACTATTTTAGCCATCTTTGCGATTATGTTCGTCGTGCCTTTTATTAAAAGTTGGCCCTATCAGATTACCTTTACGACAGAAACATTACATCGCATTTTAAATGACCATTCGATTCGGACAGTGTATATCCATTCCGTTTTGGTTGCTGGAGCGACAGCATGTATTGGCACGATATTGGCATATGCAGCAGCACTCGTAAATACACGTTCTAAACTTCCCGGCATTTGCAAAACTCTTATGGATGCTTGTGCAATGATAACTAATACAGTTCCCGGTATGGTATTAGGTGTTGCTTTCTTATTTGCCTTTACAGGGACACCGATTCAAAATACCTTTATTATCATCATTTTATTGAATTCTGTTCGTGAATTTACAACTCCTTATTTAATGATTCAGGCATCGTTGTCCAAGCTGAATGCATCATGGGAAATGACTGGTGCATTAATGGGAGATTCATGGATAAAGACGGTTTTCCGGGTTATTATTCCCAATACCATGTCTACAGTATTTCAAATGTTCAGTTATATTTTTGTACAGGCCTTAGTCACGATTAGTGCTATTGTATTTGTTACAGGCGCGCGGACGATGGTCCTGACAACGAAGATTACGCAGGCGCAATATTTTGAAAAATACGATGAAGTATTTGTTCTGTCACTGCTTATCTTTTTGACGAATATTGTGGTTAAAGTTGTCTTTGATTATTTAGCAAATCATGATGATATTGTATTGACCATTAAACAAAAGAAAAATCAGATATGGGGAACAAAACGTAAAAAAAAGCAGGCTATGACTTCCAAACCAGGTATGCAGGAAGCAAATATATAAATCATAGTGAACAGATGTTGAGGAGGATGTAATGATGAAAAAATGGTATCGGTATGTATTGGCAGGATGCTTGGCTATATCCATGGCCGTTGGTCTTGCAGGATGCGGAGGCAGTGAGGAAAGTGCTTCGAATGACGAACAAGTCGTCATCTATACGAATGCAGATCCAGAAGCGCAAGATGCATTTAAACATGCCTTAGATAATAATGGATTTGAAGGAAAATATGTCATGCAGTCCTTTGGTACGTCGGAATTGGGTGGCAAGCTCATGGCTGAAGGAAAAAATATTGAAGCCGATATGATTACAATGAGTACATATTATATTGATTCGGCGCAAAAACAAAATAATATGTTTGCTGATTTAACGTTTGATGCCAAGACATTACAGGAAACACCGGCATACTATAAACCGACAACCGGTCAGTTTGGCGCTATTTTTGTCAATACAGACGTGTTGCAGAAAGAAAATTTACCGATGCCGACAACGATCAAAGATTTGGCAAATCCTATCTATAAAGATAAGATTTCTTTGCCGGATATTATGGGTTCTTCCACGTCTTGGTTGTTAGCTCAAGCTGTATTTGATGCGTATGGCGAACAAGATGGTGCTAAGTTGCTGAAAGTATTAGAAGCAAACGCTGGTCCGCATATGGAAAAATCCGGTTCCGGCCCTCTTAAGAAAGTGAAAGCCGGTGAAGTAGCTATTGGATTTGGTCTTCGTCACCAAGGCTTGATGGAACAACAAAAAGGCTTGCCTATTAAAGTTATTGATCCGAAAGAAGGGAATTTCTTCCTGACAGAAGGTGTTGCCGTTGTTAATAAAGGCAATAGCAAAAAACAAGAATTGGCGATGAAAATGGCAGAATGCATTATTAAAAACAGCCGTGCCGAATTGTTAAAATACTATCCAATGGCTTTGTATGAAGGTGAAACAGTAGATAAATCCTTTGAACCGACTTATCCAAAACAGTATAAAGAAAAACTGACAGTTGATTTATTGAAAAAACATCAGCAATTGATTAAAGGCAACGAAACGAAATAACATAGAAAGAAGGACCTATCAAGATGGATAAAAATAAATATAAATTATTAACACCGGGCCCGCTGACGACAACGGAAACGGTAAAAGAACAAATGATGGTGGATTTATGCACATGGGATGATGATTATAAGCAAATGACCCAGGAAATCCGCGCAGCATTATTAAAGCTAGCACATGCTGATACGGGCTATACAACTATTCTCATGCAAGGAAGCGGTACATTCGGAGTAGAATCCGTACTTTCCAGTGTTATCAAGCCAACAGACAAAGTATTGATTG
>CALBLM010000338.1 GCA_937895695.1 uncultured Megasphaera sp. | reverse complement strand
GTCCATCAGTAGTGGATGATTTGAAAGGCACCCCAACATTTGACAAAGAGCCTAAAAAGCATAAAAAAGCTGTAACAAAACGAAGTTTCATTTTGTTACAGCCCCTTTTTAGTAGTTTATTCCAGCAACATACTGATAGATTATTTATACGTCGCTACCGATTCTTTCCACGCTTTGTGGTTTTTGTTTTCCGTAACTTCCGCGATGCCCCAATTTTTCTACGATAATGAAGAGCATCGGAATCAGGAAAATACCTAAGAGCGTTGCCATGGAAGTACCGAATACAACGGCAATACCCATGGTAACACGGGATGCTGCACCCGCACCGGTTGCTGTTGCCAATGGAATGGACCCAACAACGAATGCCAACGATGTCATGATGATAGGACGCAGACGAATCTTAGCTGCTTCAATCGCAGCGGATACAGGATCCATCCCCCGTTCATCAACACGAACTTTGGCGTATTCAATAATCAGGATGGCGTTCTTCGCAGCCAAACCGATGACTGCTAAAATCCCAATTTGGAAATACAAGTTATTCGTTTGATTAAAGACGTACGTAAATAACGTAGCTCCAAACAAACCGGTCGGCACACTGAACAATACAGCAAATGGTACTTTCCAGCTTTCATACAATGCAGCCAATACCAAGAATACGAAGAGGAATGCCAAGGCAAAGACATAAATCGTCTGACTGCCGGCTTTAACTTCTTCACGGCTCATGCCGGACCATTCATACTGATAGCCTTCACCGAGTGTTTCTTTGGCTACTTCTTCCAAGGCTTTCAATGTATCACCGGAGCTGACACCGGAAGCCGGTGACCCCATGACTTTAATAGCCGGATAGTCGTTGAAACGGTTCAAAATAGATGCCGAACCGACAGATTTCGGACGAACAAAGTTTGCAATAGATACCAATTCATTTTTAGAATTGCGTACATACAAGTTATTGTTGTCTTCAATTTTTTGACGGAATTCCGGTGAAGCCTGAATAACAACTTTAAAGTTACGACCAAAAATCGTAAAATCATTAATCTGATAGGAACCATAGAAAGACTGTAATGTTGAATAAACAGAACTCAACGATACGCCTTCACGGGCAACTTTATCTCGGTCTATATCCAATTTATACCCTGGTGTATCATTGGAAAATGCCGTATAAATAGAACCGATTTCCGGTCGTTTACGGGCAGCTGCCAAGAATTTTTGTACCGTATCATTCAGCTGTTCTGTTGTATGACCGCCACGATCTTCAATCTGCATGGTAAAACCGGACGACACGCCCATCCCATCGATTGGCGGCGGGTTGATGGCAACAACCGTAGCTTGTGGGATTTGTGCACCATGCATCATAACTTTACCGACCAACGCATCGACGGATAAGTCTTTGGTCTTACGTTCATCCCAATCATTCATGGATACGAACGAAACAGCACCATTCGATTTGGCACCGCCGGCCAACATACTAAAACCAACAACATTCATCGATAATTTTACACCAGGTTGTGATTCAATCCACTTACCCATATCATTCGCAATTTTTTGCGTTTCTGTCTGCGATGTACCTTCAGGCAGTGTCGTATTGACCATCATAAACCCATTATCTTCTGATGGGACAAACCCTGTTGGAATAATACTAAACAAGAATCCGGAAATGCCGGATATAATAACCAAGAACACAACGCACCATTTAATACGCTGATTTAAATAGACCAGTCGAATACCGTACCAATTGACAATACGGTCAAAGGTTGTATTAAACCACTGGAAAAACTTGAAAATGCCACGAGCATGTTCTGTCGGTTTGTGAACCCGCAAAATGGAAGCACACATGGCCGGTGTCAGCGTCAATGCGACGAAAGCCGAAATAACGACG